>NZ_JAFIRA010000017.1 GCF_022848905.1 Thermostichus vulcanus str. 'Rupite' | reverse complement strand
TTGAGTGTGGTGGTGACCCGTTTCATGGGGACTATTGTATGTACTATTTCTGTTGCTGAATAAATTCAGCCTGTGCGCTTATATCCCCCGGTTAGAAACCGGGGGCTTTACGCTGCTTTTCGTAAAGCAGATTTGCGCGGGGTGGATTTGCGCTCGGCTAACCTGTGGCGGGCCAACCTGAGTGAGTCGAATCTGTGGCTAGCCGTCTTGAATGGTAGCGATTTGCAGGAGGCTAACCTGGGGGAGTCGAACCTACGGGAGGCCAACTTGAGTGAAACCAACCTCCAGGGCGCTACCCTCTGGGGATCCTACTTGAGTAAAGCAAATTGTACTCGGGCTAAGCTACACCAGGCGGATTTGCGGGCAGCCGATCTGCGGGCGGCAACCTTGAGTCATGCGGATTTAAGTGAGTGTAACCTCTGGATGGCCTATCTCTGGTGTGCAGACTTGACGGGGGCGAATTTGCGAGGGGCCAATTTGGATCGCACCATCCTCTGGGGAGCCCGCTTCGATGACCGGACTCAGTTCGATGCCAGTTTTGATCCCCTCACTCGCGGCATGCGATACGTTTCCTAGGTACAGCCGATTCGCCTGTTTGCGAGTACTGCGCTCGGGGAGTGCTACGACACTGGCTCAAGCTGTGGGAAAGGGATCCGATGGGCACAGTCTTCTGTCCTTATGGCGGACAGGTTTCCAGATAGAGAAAGGCTTTTCGTTTGCTTAATATTTGTTTATAGTTTTGATAGAGACGGTTAGGTTGCTTTCGTTCAATGGAGTATTCTTTGGTGCAGTTGGATTATCGAATCTATCGGCTAGCGCGGCTGCTGAGTGAGTATCTGGATCTGGGTGAGTTGGTGTCGGTTTCCACGGGATCCCTCAACGCAGCTGAGGAACAGGGGCTGCTGCGCCAGTCGAACCATCCTTGATCCGAAGCCTTTGAGCCTTTCGGCTTAACCTGATGACGGGTGAACCCAACTTTTAACCTCGTTTTCGAGAATTTTCCCTGGCGCAACCGACAGGGATCCCCTAGTCTAATTAGGCTACCCCCTTGGCACAGATGATGGGCATTCCCTCTTGGTGGCCGAAGTTGAGCTGGCAGGTCTGGCTGATCTTCATCGGTCGGCTGCTGTCTCAGACCGGAACCGGGTTTACGCTGTTTTACGCCTCCCTTTTTTTCGTCAATCAAGTAGGGTTGACGGCGACTCAAGTGGGGTTGGGCCTGGGGATCATGGCCTTTGCCGGGGTATTTGGTCGCATCTTCGGCGGCTCGATGGCCGATGGGGCTTGGGGGCGCAAGGCCACCTTGATGGTGTCTTTGGCCATTTCCACTCTCGGCTCCTTCGGGTTGGCCCTCTCCCACAACTTTTGGGCTTTTGCCTTGGCCAATGGAGCGGCAGGGTTGGGACAAGGGTTGTACTGGCCGCCCGCTGAAGCGATTGTGGCGGATCTCACTACCCGCGAACAGCGCAACGAAGCCTATGCCCTGAACCGCCTTGGGGATAATTTGGGCCACAGCATTGGGGTAGCAATGGCCAGTGCTGTGGTGGCGCTAACGGGGGCCTACCGATTGCTGTTTGTAATCGATGGGATCACCTTCTTGATCTTTTTGGCGGTGCTCTGGTTTTTCATTCAGGAAACTCGGGTGGCTAGTCCGGTGGCGGGGCCGATGCTGGCGGGGTGGAAAACCGCTTTGACGGATCGCTCCTTGTTGGTGTTTGGATTATCCAACATCCTCTTCACCACCTACGTAGCCCAATTGAGCAGCAGCATGCCCCTATACTTCCGCAATTTTGTCGGGATCCCGGAAGTGCAAATCGGGGCTTTGTTTGCCTTGCATGGGGCCTTGATTGGCCTACTGCAGATGCCGGTAGCCCGTTGGCTAAATCGCTTTACCCGCATTCAAGGATTACAGGGATCCGCCTTGATTTGGGGAATTGGCTTTGCCCTCGTGTTGCTGACCGGTCTTTCGGCGGAGCTGGGTAGCCTACCGGCGTTGGCTTTGGCGACGGTGGCTCTGATGGTGCTCTCTCTGGCGCTGGTGAGCTACAACCCTTCTGCATCTGCTTTGGTGGCGGATTTGGCCCCGGATCATCTGCGGGGGGTGTACTTGTCCATTAATTCCCTCTGTTGGGCGGTAGGGTTTGCCGCTGGCCCGATGATTGGCGGGGTAGTGTTGGACTTGCCGCAACCTTGGGTGGGAGGTTTGTGGGTTTTGTGGGTAGCCACGGTGGCTGTGGTGTGGGGGATTTTAAGTTGGCTGAACCAAATTTTGCCCTGCAAGGTGAATGCAGCAGCTTCTCAACAACAGAAAGAACCGGTGCCCCTGGGCAGTGCCGAGCGCAAGTGAGCACACATAGCCAATCAAAGATGGGATCCCGTTGCTGCGCTCACCGTTTGCTAGGGTAGGAGCACTCTCAACCATCTGAGCATGAGTCGAATTTGCATTCTTGGGGGTGGGTTTGGCGGGCTATACACTGCCCTCGAACTCAGCCGACAACCCTGGCCAGAACCCCCGCAGATTACTCTAGTCGATCGTCAGGAACGGTTTGTCTTTGCCCCCCTGCTTTACGAACTGCTAACGGAGGAAATGGAGGATTGGGAAGTGGCCCCCCGCTTCCGGGATCTCTTGTCTTCTGAGTCGGTGCAGTTTGTGCAGGGATCCGTTACAGCCATCGATCCCAAGGCGCGTCGAGTCACGCTTCAAGATGGGCAGAGCTTGGAGTACGACGGGTTGGTGCTGGCGCTAGGGGGGGAAACCCCCTTGAACCAGGTGCCAGGGGCGGCGGAGTATGCTTTTCCCTTTCGTACCTTGGCGGATGCCCAGCGGCTGCGCGCCCACCTGAAGCGCCTGGAGGAGCGGGATCCGGCCCAGCCCATAGGTCTAGCGATTGTGGGAGCAGGGGCAAGTGGGGTGGAATTGGCTTGTAAATTGGCGGATCGCCTGGGATCCCGTGGGCGAATCCAACTGATCGAGCTAGGAGCCGATATTTTGTCTGGGTTTACCGAATCCAGTCGGAAGGCAGCCCAACAGGCTTTGGCGGAGCGAGGGATCCCAGTGGAGCTACAAACCAAGGTCTTGTGCATAGAAGCCCTGCACCAGAACGGGATACCCTCTTTTTGCCTGCAGGTACAACGGCTGAATAACCCGGAGATCACGACGGTCACAACGGATCCCGTTGATGCCGTGCTCTGGACGGTGGGCACACAGGTGGCCGAGGTGATTTCAACCTTAGACCTCCCCAAAACAGAGCGGGGACGGCTTCAGGTTTTGCCAACTCTACAAACCCCTACTTTCCCGGAGATCTTTGCCTTAGGGGATGTGGCCGCAGGGGTGGATGCGGAGGGGCAACGGATACCAGCTACAGCTCAAGCGGCTTTTCAACAGGCTAGCTACTGCGCTTGGAATCTGTGGGCTTTTCTCACCCAAGAACGACCCCTCTTGCCCTTCCGTTATTTCTCGCTGGGGGAAATGCTCAGTTTGGGGGTGGATACGGCGGTGTTGTCTGCGCTGGGGGGCTTCACCTTGACCGGCCCACTGGGTTACCTAGCGCGGCGAACCGCTTATCTAGTGCGGATGCCTACCCTGGAGCATCAACTGAAGGTGGGCTGGAACTGGATCAGCCGCCCCCTGTGGAAAAGTCTGTTGCCCCGTTAGGATCCCTTGAGTTGGCAAGAGCGCTCATAGGCAGCCTGAACTGCCTGCATCAATGCCCCACGCACACCGGCCTGCTCGAGGGCATCAATCCCGGCAATGGTGGTGCCACCCGGACTGGTGACGCGATCTTTCAAAAGGGCAGGGTGGAGTTGTTCCTGCTGCAATAGGGCCGCCGTGCCGGATAACGTCTGCAGAGCCAGTTGGGTGGCAATCGGGCGGGGCAAGCCGACGCGCACGCCGCCATCAATTAGGGCTTCCACCATCACCGCCACATACCCTGGCCCGGAACCGGAAAGGGCAGTCACTGCATCCATCTGGTTCTCAGCCACCGTAACCACCTCTCCCACAGCCCGAAACAGCTTCTCCACCTGTTCCATTTGGGTAGGCGTAATGCCCGTTCCATAGCTGATGGCCGTTATACCAGCCCCCACTAGAGCAGGAGTGTTGGGCATGGTCCGCACCACCCCCTGCCTGGGGAAAGCCTGCTGTAACTGCTGCAAAGGGATCCCGGCCATGATGGAGATCACCAGCTCTGAAGCAGTCAATTGGCCCATCTCCGCCACAACCGTGGCAAAAACCTGTGGCTTAACCGCCAAGAAGACAATCTGGGACTCCCCCGCTTGGGTGAGATCCGAGAGAAGACGGATGCCCAATTCTTTTTGCAACGCAGAGGCCCGAACTGAGTCCGGTTCTCGCAGGCCAATCTGATTTGGGGGACAAATGCCTGAATCCACCCAACGACGCAGGAGGGCAGATCCCATGGCACCACCGCCGATGACACTGAGGAAAAGTTGCTCCATGGCTGAACCGGAGTAGAGAAGGGGCTATGGGAAGTTCACGGATCCGGTTCTCAACCTAATTCAACCTGATTTAGTCTGATTTAGTTATTTAGTTAGTAATTTAGTGCAGCTCAGTGCTGGCCAACCGCCTGCAAATGTTCATAGCTGCTGGACCAGAGGGGAGCTGGGCTTTGCAAGGGCCGCTGTAGGGGCTGTCCCATTATTTGGCTTATTTGGCTGCTGGGGGTCGAAACCGTGACGGTGCTGGGGGTGAACAGGAAAATGTTTTCACCAATGCGCTCCTGGTGGCCATCAATGGCATAGGTGCCACCGGCCACAAAATCCACAGAACGCTGAGCATCGGCGGGATCCATCAGGGTCAGGTTCATAATCACTGTCTTGCGATCCCGCAGGTGCTGCACCACCTGGGCCATTTCATCAAAGCTGCGCGGCTCAATCACCACCACCTCACTGGTGGGTTGACTGACACTTGGCAATCCGATCACGTTGCTGCCCATACCGCCCCCTATTCCCCGATCCCGATGTTGACTGCGCCGATGTCCACGAGACTCTTCCCGACTGAGAGAACCGTCTGACACCTCTGCCGCCCGCTGCCGCCGTCCGCGTGGAAAGGAGTCTGCCTCCTCCTCTTCGGCCGGAGCAACTGGCGCGGAATGATGCCCTTCATAAAGCTGTCGGAAATCCTCCTGTCCTTCCCTATCAGAGTACTCTTCCAAGCCATCGACGGGATCCGTCAGGCCGACAAAATCTCTTACCCTGCTCCAGATTCCATTCACAGTCATCACACACATCCTCGCTACAGATTATGGTTCGCGTTCGATACATGTTTCAAGCTCTTGAGCAGCAGATCTCCTAGTCTGCAGACGGATCCTAAAAAGGATTTCAAGAGGTTGAGACAGGGCTTGTTCGAGAAACTGCCGCAGCCGGGGACCAACTTCTATTCACAGGATCCCATCGGCTTAGACGAATAGAGTTTACCCAGGAGGAACGAAAATGTCATCCCATCTGCCCACAAGATGCTCTTAAGAAGTAATCCTCCAGCTTTACCCAGATTGAACACATATTAACGGAAGTGACGCAAATGATTGCAAATTCCCTTGAGATTCTCCCAAAAGATCGAAATTCAGGGCGGGATCCCATTCACTTGTTCCCCGTTTGCTACCCTTTTGGCTCCTAGGTAACGACAGAACAGCCCGAAGATGGGGCCAAAGTCCTCTCCAAGCCTCTGTGGCTTAACATAAGTTTAATGAAATCTTAATGAACCGCTTGGCCCTATCCCTCTTTTCGGTCAGCCTCTGCGAACAAAGCGCGCCCCAGCCGAATTAAGTTAGAACCCGCCGCGACGGCCAACGGGTAATCCTCCGACATGCCCATAGAGAGGGTTTGCAGGTTAAGGTGCTCGTAGCCACTCCGCTGAATGTGATCCGCCAGCTCCACCAGTTTGCGAAACAGCTCTAGGGCAGTTTCTGAGTCTAGGCCCAGGGGCAGAATGGTCATCAAGCCGGATATTTGCACCTGCAGCAGTTGATCCAGTTGGGGCAAGCTTTGCAGCAGTTCGGAAATCGACCAGCCGGATTTATTGGGGTCGGGGGCCAACTTTACCTGTAGGCACAGCTTGGGGGAGAGGTGCAGTTCCCAGGCTTTCTGGTTGAGCAACTTGGCCAGTCGCAGGCTATCGACACTGTCGATCCAGGCAAATTGTTTGAGGGCGGGTTTGACCTTATTGGTTTGCAAGTGGCCGATCAAATGCCAGATGATGTCTGGGAGATCCTGCAGTTGGGCCTGTTTCTGAGCGGCTTCCTGGACACGGCTTTCTCCAAAGTGTCGGATCCCGGCTTGATAGGCGGCGCGAATGTGGTCGGCACTGTAGCCTTTGCTCACCGCCATGATCTCCACATGCTCCGGGATCTGCTCCCGTACCGCCTGGATGCGGCTGTGAATCAGGGACTCATCGACTGGGGAGGTGGGCAGTGGCATCGTCAGGTAAGGATCCCCGCCAAAAAGGGGGAGGGAAAAACTGGGGTTACCGCTTCAACGGATCCGTGAGCACTTCCGGTCGAGAAATGATGGCGCGGGTACCGGGAGCCAATTTGCGCACGTAGTCCAGCTGCACCACCTCTGGGTTTTGCTTCAGGGCTTCCCCCTGCAACTGAATGGACTGGGCTTCTCCTTCCGCGAGCACCACCACCCGTTGCTTTTCTAGCTCTGCTTTTTCCACCAGGAAGCGTTCCCGTTCTTTTTCCTGCTCGGCAATTTGCTTTTGTTCGATGGCGGTTTGGAACTGGTCAGAAAAGCGGACATTGCGCAGGAGCACGTTTTGCAGGATCAGGTCGTTCTCGGCAAAGATGCTGGAGAGTTGCTGCTCGACGTTGTGCTGAATCTCTTCCCGTTCTTCGGAGAAAACCGCGATCGCTCGGTGTAAAGCCAGTTCATTACGCATCACGGTGCGCACCTCCGGGCGGATCACTTTGTCTACGTAGGAGGGGCCGATAGTTTGGTGCAGGTGGGCAACCTTGGCCGGATCCAGTCGGAAGCGCACCGACACATCCAGAGTAATCTGCTGGCCATCGGCACTCAGCACCTTCAGGGCATCATCTCCCAAAGATTGGCTCTCGGAGCGTTGAGAGGCCATGGTGTAGGTTTGGGTGCGCACATCGTAAAAGATCGGCGTTTCTATCACCGGCAGCAACAGGTGCAGCCCTTCCCCCAAGGGTTGGGGTTTGAGACCCGTCAGCGAGTTGAACACCACAGCCCGTGCACCGGCAGGTACCACCACCAAACACTGCAGCACGGTAGCCAAGAGAATCAACACCAGTGCCCCGCCCACCAACGGGATCCAGGACAGGGTGGACGGATCAAATCTAGGACGACGGGGATGAGCCGATTTCACAGGAGTGCCACCAAGACAACACACAGAAACAGAAGGGTCAGGGATCGGGAACCCATCGAGCTCCAAGGCAGGATCCGTGGCCGAAACCCTTTTGAGCTTAACCCAGGTGGATCGGTTCAATCACCTGCGCCAGATCCTTATCCTTATAAGTAGGATTGAGACATTGAGAAGGCTAGGCTCGTTCGAGATGCCCTCAAACCTCATGCTGAACTCCTGTGCTCATTCCAGAGCTGCCGCTAGGATCTGATAAGTTAGCTTCGCTACCGTAAAGGCACTGCGCCGATCCGTTTCCCGTTCTCCCGTCACCGCCAGTTCCACCACATCCGCCCCGACTATCTGCCGTTGCCGGCCCAAAGCGCGGATCAACTCCAGGGTTTCCCACCAACCCAAGCCCCCCGGTTCTGGGGTGCCGGTCGCTGGAACCACGGCGGGATCCAATCCATCCACATCCACCGTCAGATACACGCGCGGGCCGAGGGTATCGATGACCTCTTGAATCCACTGCTGCGGGGGCTTGCTCTGCAAACTGTGGGCAAAAAAGGTGTGGAGACGGCGTTCCCGAATCGCTTGGCGATCTTCGGCACAAATGGAGCGGATCCCCACTTGGGTGAGGCGGTTATCCACCTGCTCCACCACACGGGCCATGGCGGAAGCATGGGAATAACGGGATCCCTCATAACTGTTTCTTAGATCACAGTGGGCATCGATCTGCAACACATGCACATCCGGGTAATGGGGGAGATGGGCGGCGATCAAGGGGCCGGTGATGGAGTGTTCCCCCCCTATCGACAGCAAGAACTGACCCGGCTTCACCCACTCAGCCGCCCGCCGCTGAATTTCCGCCATGGCCGGTTCATGGGGATCCGTAAACTCTACGGCAGGGGCAGTCCAGTAACGGGAGATCTCCGTCGGTGAGTCAGGATGCAAGGCTGGCTCTCGATCCCGCACCTCATCGTAGATTTCTACATAAGCAGAAGCCTCCAGGAGCGCCTGGGGACCTTTGGCCGTGCCTTTGCCGTAGGAGGTGGTGGCCTCGTAGGGGACAGGCAGCAGAATCGCTTGCGCAGACTCGGGCTCCGGCTCAGGCAAACCCAAAAACGGGACGGGGGAACGAGACATGGTGGCATTCCAAATGGGATCCCTATTTTAGTGAGATCCGATCGGGGATCCCTTGTGGGATTTTGGCAAACCTTTTAGACTGAGCAACAAACCTGCTGGTGCCGATGAGAGACCCATGACCATCAATCCGAACTCCGCACTGTCTGATGCTTTGGCCCAAGGCCGGGCCCTCAAGGTGATTAGTGGCCTGCAAAACGTTCACCTGCCCTCGGTCTTGAAAATTACTCGTGCTGCCCAGCAGGGGGGAGCGACTTGGGTGGATATTGCCGCCAGCCCTGAATTGGTGCACCAGGTACGGGCTGAGATTGATCTGCCCATCTGTGTTTCTGCAGTGGATCCGCAACAGTTGGCCGCAGCCGTTCATGCCGGAGCAACAGCCGCAGAGATCGGCAACTACGACAGCTTTTATGCCTCCGGTCGCATCTTCTCCCCTGAGGAGGTGCTGGAGTTGACCCGACAAACCCGGACCCTCTTACCCCGGACCCTGTTGTCGGTGACGGTTCCCCACACCTTGCCGCTGGATCAACAGGCGGAATTGGCGGAAAAACTGGAGGATCTGGGTGCTGATCTGATCCAAACCGAAGGGGGAACCAGCGCGGAACCGCTGCATGGGGGATCCCTGGGTTTAATCGAAAAAGCTGCGCCCACCCTGGCTGCTGCTTATGAAATTAGCCGTGCTGTTTCTGTCCCGGTCATTTGCGCCTCCGGCCTCTCGACAGTGACGGTGCCGATGGCGATTGCGGCGGGTGCCTCTGGTGTGGGTGTGGGCAAAGCGATTAACCAGCTTCAGGATGAAGTGGCTATGGTGGCGCAAGTGCGGGCCTTAATGGAAGCCCTGACCCGGCCAGGGATCCCTGTGAGGGTCTAGCCCACATTTTGCAGTTGCAACGGTTGAGCTTGGGAGTGACTGCGCAGAGCGGCTTCGATCAACCCTAGAAAGAGGGGATGTGGCCGATTCGGGCGCGAACGAAACTCAGGGTGAAATTGGGTGGCAATAAAAAAGGGATGACTGGGTAGCTCAATGATCTCCACCAAGCGATTGTCTGGCGAGACCCCACTGACCACATAGCCCGAATCCAGTAACAGATTGCGGTAGGCATTGTTAAATTCATACCGATGGCGGTGGCGCTCATAGATGATCGGGTCGCCGTACAGTTTGGCTGCTAAAGTATCGGGCATGATGCGGCAGGGGTAAAGGCCCAACCGTAAGGTTCCCCCCAGATCCTCCACATCCTTTTGTTCCGGCAAGAGGCTGATCACGGGGTTAGGAGTATCCGGGTCAAACTCGGAACTATTGGCTCGCTCCAAATGAGCAATATGGGATCCCCAGTCGATCACCGCACACTGCATGCCCAGGCACAGACCCAAGAAAGGAATGCGTTGCTCCCGCACATATCGAATTGTGTTGATCTTGCCTTCAATCCCCCGACTGCCGAACCCCCCCGGCACCACCACTCCATCCACTTGAGACAGCAGCACCTCCGGCCCTCGTTCCTCGATCTCTTCCGAAGAAATCCAGTTCAGGTTCACCCCCGCATTCAAAGCCAATCCAGCATGGCGTAGGGCTTCTGCCACCGAAAGATAGGCATCCGTCAGGCGCACGTACTTGCCGACAATGGCGATTTCCACCCGCTCTTGGGGGTGATGCAACCGCTCCACCAGCACCTCCCACCCCCGCAGATCTGGCCGCCGTGGATCCAGGTTCAAAATCTCCAGCACCTGTTGGGCCAGGCCCTCCCGCTCCAGAACCAGAGGCACATCGTAAATACTGGGGGCATCCTGAGCTTGAATGACGCACTCCACAGGCACATCACAAAACTCAGAAATTTTCTCTTTCAGTCCACGCGGCAAAGCCTGCTCACAGCGGCACACCAGCACATCTGGCTGGATCCCAATCGAGCGCAGTTCTTTGACCGAATGTTGGGTGGGCTTGGTCTTCATTTCCCCTGCGGCTTTGATCAGGGGCACCAAGGTGACATGAATATAAACAGCATTGCCCCGACCGACATCTTTACGAAATTGGCGTATCGCCTCTAGAAAAGGCAAAGACTCGATATCTCCCACCGTACCGCCCACCTCCACCAGCACCACATCGGGGGTGGTCTCGCGCGCCACCCGTCGGATCCGTTCTTTGATCTCCTGGGTTACGTGCGGGATCACCTGCACCGTCCCCCCCTGGTAATCGCCGCGCCGCTCTTTGTGAATGACAGCCTGATAGATGGATCCCGTGGTGACGTTGTTTAACTTCGACATGTTGGTGTCGGTGAAGCGCTCATAGTGGCCTAAGTCCAGGTCGGTTTCAGCGCCATCATCGGTAACAAACACTTCCCCGTGCTGGTAGGGGCTCATGGTACCGGGATCCACATTGATGTAAGGATCCAACTTCAAAATCGACACGGTGTAATCCCGGGATTTGAGCAGGCGACCCAAACTGGCGGCAACAATGCCTTTGCCGATGCTGGACACCACTCCGCCGGTGACGAAGACAAACTTAGTCATAGCCTGGATCCCTTCCCTCTAGCCCTTTCGACTATGACAAGTATGACAGGGATCCCAACCACGGGCTTAGCGCAAAGGGCCGTTGTAGAGCAGGGTGGTTTGGAAGGTTCCTTTATCGACCCGCACCTGACTTTCGATGCTGGGCTGCACAAAGCCGGGTTCCCCTCCGCGGAAGGTGAAGATCCAATAATCTTCAAACTCTTCAAAAGGGGAGTCAAAGGCGGCTCCGTGCATCGAGGCTTCAGCACGATAGTTTTGCAGACCCCCATTGGCAATCTCGGCGGTTTGGCGAGCCAGGTTTTTGGCTCGGTTTAGATCCCGGAAATATTGGCTGATCTCTTCAAAGCTCCCCCTAGGTAACGGGCGGGTGCTGCCTGGCGTAACGGGCAAGGGTTGAGCATCCGGCACAATCGGCAAGGTGGGAATATCCTGACTGGGGGGCAAAGGTTCAGCTGGTACAGGGGCTGTCGAGGTTTCCGGGAAAATCGGGGTGATCACCTGTGCCTGAGCAACGGATCCCCCCAGCAACAGCACACCCACAGAACTGAAAAGAACACTGGAAAGGCCAAAGACAAAAGAGGACTTCATCGAACAATTCCTTGAAGTGGCAAGTCATCCATCTTGAATCTGATCCTATCGACCCAGTTCCTCCCAGAAGCAGAGTCAAAAGCCTGTCATCGGCTTCCAGCCACGGCCAAATGTCTGGGACATCTGCGCACCCCTCTTTGCTGTAATTGAGAAAAAGTAGCCTCTGTTACGATTTTTTCATGGGATCCCCTGCCACAGTAGGTGGGTCGAATCATTGCAAACTTTTCGTGCCCCTAATCCCTAATGCTGAGAGAGTCTTGGACAGTGGGGCTGACCAGGTTCTTTGAGAGGTACAGTGATGGAGTTTGTGACGCTTGCGGATACAGGGCTACGGTTGAGCCGCGTCGGGTTGGGCACTTGGGCCATCGGTGGAGGTTGGTGGGGGCCTTCCGACCGACAGGATTCTTATACTACGGTTCGCAAAGCGATTGATCTGGGCATTACCACCCTCGACACCGCCCCCATCTACGGATTTGGACTCTCAGAAGAAGTGGTCGGGCAAGCGGTCAAAGACTCCGGTCGTCGCGATCAGGTGATCATCGCCACCAAAGCTGGGTTGGATTGGTCCAATAACCAAGTGGTGCGCAACTCCAGCCTGCCTCGCCTCACCCAGGAGCTGGAAGACTCCCTGCGCCGCTTACAAACCGATGTAATCGATCTCTACCAAATTCACTGGCCGGATCCGGTGGAACCAATCGAGGAAACCGCCGCGTTTTTGGGGCAGTTGTTCAAGCAAGGCAAGATCCGTGCCATTGGGGTGAGCAATTTTTCGCCAGCACAAATGGATCGCTTCCGCCAGGTGGCCCCCCTACACAGTGCTCAACCCCCCTACAACCTGTTTGAACGGGATATTGAGGCGGATGTCTTGCCCTACTGTCGGCAAAATGGCATTCACACCCTGATGTACAGCTCCCTGTGTCGGGGTCTACTGAGTGGGCGCATGGGTCCAGAGACCACCTTTGCCGCAGGGGATATGCGCTCTGGAATCGATCCCAAATTCACAGAACCCCGTTATTCCCAGTATCTAAAGGCAGCAGCAGAGCTGACCCAGTTTGCTCAGGAGCGCTACGGCAAGACCCTACCTCAGTTGGCGGTGCGCTGGATGCTGGATCGTCCGGGGGTGAGTGTGGCCTTGTGGGGTGCGCGGAAACCCTACCACCTAGATGCGGTAGCGGGGCTGTGGGGATGGTCCTTGGATGAGGCAGCGATGCAGACCATCGATAGGATTTTGCAAACCTGTATTCCCGAGTCGATCCCCCCCAGTTTTATGGCTCCACCCGTGCGGGCAGCCTAGTCATATCGCTGCTCCTGCCGATTCTCCTCAAATCTTTGCTTTGATCAAGAAAGGATCAAGTAAAGACCAGCAAAGATAAAGAGCGGCTCTGGAGCTGCAACCGACCGACATGGGGTAGTCTTGGCCGATATGGCACTGCAAGGGGTGATACTGAGCTGGAGTGGGGTGGTGGCCGAGGACGAAGGGCTACACCTAGAGGCAATCAACCGATTGCTGGTGGAAGAAAATCTGCGCCCCTGGGATCCCAACCAAAAGGAACTTTACCGACTGCAGTATCTGGGCCAACCGGATCGAGAACGCCTGCTCAGCCTCTGGGGAAATCAGGGTCGGGTTCTCAACCCCAAACAACTGGCGGACTTACTGGAGCGCAAAGCCCTCTACTATCAACAGGCTCTGGAAGCTCAAGCCCGTCTACCCCTGATCCCACGTTTGGTGGAAACCCTGGAGAAATTGGAACGACTGCGGCTGTCTGTTGGGTTGGTCTGTGGGCAATCTGCGGCAGAGGTCAACTCTGTGCTGAGACGCTGCCACTTGGAGCCCTATTTTCCCGTTGTAGTCACGGGGGACGAAGGGGATCCCCTGTTGTCTCCTGGTCATTTACATCGGCTGCTTTTGCAGCGGATGGGGGTGCAGGCTGCTGAGTGCTTGAGCATTGAAGCCACCTATCCCGGCATTCGTGCCGCCCGTTCCGTTGGGATCCCGGTGTTGGCCATGGCTACTCTGTTTCCTCTGCACATGTTGCAACGGCGGGCCAACTGGGTGGTGGATGGCTACAACCAGATCGAGTGGGATCGGTTACAGAACTGGTTTGCAACCGGACAGGATCGTCCTCCAGTGCTGGCTGAGCGGGAAGGGAATGTATCGTCGTAGGGTTGGTTGATGGGTCATGAGGGATCCCTAAGGAAAACTGCTCTGCTACTTGCCACCGCTCACCATCGTGTTGCAAGAGGGTCAAGTCTGTAGCCGAAAAAGAAGCCTGAAACTGTCGAGGTTGGAACTCTCGCCAAGCAGCACGAAAGTTCTGTGGGGTCAAATCTCGAAAAGCCACAGTCATGTGCGGGACAAAGGGGCGTGAGCGGGTCGAAGGATTTTTTGAATGCAACAGGGGCAGCAGATGAGCCTGGACGCCTGATTGCAGCTGCCGCAGTTCTGCCGAAGGATCAACCTGGATGTAAATGACACGGGGGGCAAAAGCGCCAAAACCCGATAGCTCCACTGAGATGGAATCTTGGCTGGCGGCAAAACCCCGCAGGGATCCGAGTAACGCAGGCCATTCGGAGCCGGGCCACTCGAAAGGTGGGACTAGGGTGATGTGAGGAGGAGAACGGAGGGCAGCACGACTGGCAAACCGATCTACAAATTCCTGTTGAAGGGCTCTCACCTGCCCCTGCAGTTCCGGGGGAGGGAGCAGTGCCAGAAACACTTTTTTGGAGGCCGACATCAGAACTCAGACATCAAAACGCAAACATCAGAACCCATAGGAAGGGGAGGATAATGCAACCGTAGCTTGAAGGGCGTAATCATGCTTTCCACCGATTCTCTCCCCAACTCAGAACTCGCTTCTGAACCGGGCTGCCCCAGTCAAGTTCCTATTCCTCCCTATCAATGGCATATCTTTCTCTGTGCTGACCCAACCAAACCCAAATGTTGTGAGAAGGCTGTCGGTCTAGAAGCCTGGGATTATCTGAAGCAGCGCATCAAAGCCTTAAACCTGGAGCTTGGAGGACCGGGATCCCTGCGGGTCCACCGTACCAAGGCCAACTGTCTACGGGGGTGTGACTATGGCATTCCTGGCCCTGTGCTGCTGATGTACCCCGGTGGGTTTTGGTACCACTCCGCCACCCCTGCGGTGATTGAGCGGATTTTGCAAGAGCATGTGCTGGGCGGGATCCCGGTTTGGGACTATTTGGTGGCCCAAGATACTTTGATCCCTGACGAATGCCCTTAGCGTCCCTGATCCAAAAGCATATGGATAGCTGTTACACATCTTGCCGTGACTTGCTGCAACTCTCCCTTGTCGCTGGAGGCCGGCGGTGGGATGAGTTCGCCAATGCGCACGGTGATCGGACAAAACAGCTGTGGCCATTTGGATCCCTTGGGCAGTACCTTCTCGGTTCCCCAAAGGGCTACAGGCAACAACGGGGTTTGGGTACGAGCCGCGATCAAGGCCGCACCCAAGTGCGGATGCGGTATGCGCCCATCGGGAGTACGGGTGCCATTCAGAAAGATGCCCACCGCCCACCCCTGAGCCAAAGCGGTTTCCGTGGCCCGCAGTGCGCTGCGATCCGAACCACCTCGTTTCACCGGATAAGCCCCGTACAACCGAATCGCCTGCTTCAAAACCGGAACCCGAAACAATTCCTCCTTGGCCATAAAGGCCACCGGGCGACGCACCGCATTAGACAGCAACGGCGGATCCAAGTGGCTGGCATGGTTGCTCACGATAATCAGGGATCCCTGGCGAGGCACCCTGTCCTGCCCGTAGGTGTGCCCCAAGTACAGTCCACGAAACAGAGGGTTGACCACCAACCACTTCAGCAGCCAGTAAGCCAACCAATCAAGGTGACGGTAGCCAGTTTGGGAAGCCAAGTTGACCAGTTACTCCAGCAGCAACACCCTTTTTGAGTGTAGTGCCGAAGAGTAGCCTCAAAGACTCCCCCTAAGTTCACCCCTGAAGACAGTCACCTGTATTGTTGTTGTACTCCACGTTCGGGTTAGCACTAAAACTGGGAAAGAAAGCGCAGATCGCTGGTGTAGAACAGGCGAATATCCTGAATGCCGTGGAGGAGCATAGCCATCCGTTCAATGCCGATCCCTGCCGCAAAGCCGGTGTAGCGCTCTGGATCGTAGCCCACCGCCTGAAAGACGTTTGGATCCACCATGCCGCAGCCGAAAATTTCCAGCCACTTAGAGCCAAAGCGCACATCCATCTCCGCCGAAGGCTCCGTAAATGGAAAGTAGCTGGGGCGAAAGCGGGTTTCCCGTTTGCCCAACAGGCGGGTAATGAACTCGTTCAGGGTGCCTTTCAGGTCAGAGAAGGTGAGGTTTTCTCCCACCGCCAAGATTTCCATCTGGTGAAACACCGCCGAGTGGGTGGCATCAACGGTATCGCGGCGCATCACCCGTCCGGCATGAACAATACGTAAGGGGGGCTGGTGTTGCTCCATGTAGCGCACCTGTACGGAGGAGGTTTGGGTACGCATCAGGTAGCCGTTTTCCAGGTAAAGCGTATCCTGCATATCCCGTGCTGGATGGTCGGCAGGGGTATTGAGGGCTTCAAAGTTGTAATACTCGGTCTCGATCTCAGGGCCATGCACCACCGTGTAGCCCATGCCCACAAAAATATCCAGCATGCGGTCGATGGTGGCCTGCAAAGGGTGAATCCGCCCCAAGAGACGACGGGATCCCGGCATTGTCACATCCAGCCGCTCTGCTTCTAAGCGCTCCAGCAGTTGGGCTTCGCTGAGGGCCTGTTTGCGCTGATCCAGACTGGATTGCAAAGCCTCTTTGAAGGTGTTGGCCAATGCCCCAATCACAGGCCGCTCTTCGGGGGGCAACTTCCCCATCCCCCCCAAAATTTTGGAGAGCTTACCTTTTTTGCCCAGGTAGTCGATGCGTAACTGTTCCAGAGCCTCGAGGTCGGCAGCTTGCTCCACTTGGGCGAGCGCTTCGCTTTGTAGAGTGAGAAGTTGGTCTTGCATGCAGTCCAATTCCAATAGGGCTACGCACCTCGCAGCGCGAGAGCGCGGGACAGAATTCTTGGGCTCCAGCCAAGCTGGAATCGGCCTTGACACCTTTACAAAAGTATCACAAGCCCTGACCGGATTCGAGGCTTTTCCCGTCGCGGGTGGATCTAACTGCTCCTGTTAACGAAGTCCTTGCTGTGGGATGGGGATCCCTCTAACTCTGGCCTTGGGGAGTAGCCTCTGGCAACAGACAACCCATGGCATCGCAGCCAGCTGGCCCTTCTGTATTCAAAAAGCCACGGTCGTAGCGCATCAGCGCCCCAAAGAAATCCTCGGTTTGCCGACGACGCAGAACCTCCGCCGAGAGCTGCTCGTAGGTGGCTTTGTCGATCTTCTCGAAGGGTAGGCGAGGAAAGGGAGCATCAAAGCGGGCCAATAAGGCGGCACTCATGTACCCCTCATCCTCCTGAATCGCCTTGAAAATACGGGATCCTAAGGCTTCCACTTCGTCTTCCCGCAGCTCGATGGTGGCAGAGGTGTTGTGGGTGGTGTAGTGCTTCTGCACCTGCATGTAAAAGTCAAATTGGGCCAGGGCAGAAAACTGCTCAATCTCGATTTGATCGGCACCGGGCAAGTTGGCCCAAGGAACCTCGACAGGCAATTCCACCAACCACTCCGTACAACGAGGATCAAACGGATCGTTGAGCAGGTTCCCGTTTTCATCTTTATCCGATTGGGAGGGCACGATCGAGTAGCCATACTCCAAGCAAGCCAAAGCCACCGGATCGTTTTTGCCGAAGGTAATGCGGCGAATGTAGCGTTGTGCTTTGGGAGGATGCCAGCCGGGTGCTGCCCCTGTCAAAAGAGACTTCGTGCCTGCCGGTTGGACAGTGGTACAGCGATTGGGTCGGCGTAACCCATGGCGGTCGCAGTAGTCCCAGACGGTTTGATGGGCTATCTCTCGCCAGCGGGTCAAGTATTCTTGCTCTTTTCGTTTGAAGGTCAGTCCAGTCGGGGTTTCCGGTCGCCCCTCCTGCCACCAGCGTAGCCAATCCACGCCGAAGGCTTTGACGAAGAAGTCGAATAATCCGGTGAAAGAAACCCCGACAATCGGATCCCATTCCCGCGAGCGTTGGTAACGGGGTTCTTGGAAACGATGATTAAGCAGAGCTGCCACAGCCAATGCCCCAGCAGCGAAGGCTTCTTCTTGTTCTTTGTAGTTGTACGGATCAATCTGATTCAGGTGAATTTCGGACAAGTTGCAATGATAGTTAGATCCGATAATTTCCCCACAGTTATGAGCAACAAAGCCATTGGCATCGAAACGATGAGGGCCAGGAACCGTGCAGTCATACACAGGTTCAATACCATCGGGAATGAGAGACATCACTGTTGCTGCGAACCGTTCCTGATTGAACTGTTCCTTGTAGGTGTAGGATCCCAGTAGCTCAGACAACTTAGCAGCCTTAGCGGGTTCCTGGAATCCAATCACCTCCTGAAACTTTGAGAGATTATCTTTGGTGATAATCAACTCATGTTGAGCCTGACAAAAATATGGTGCTAGATAACCCTCTAGCCGTCGCTCCGAATAAAGTGTGGAGATAATTCCCAGCCGGGCCAACATCCGCTGAACAGCCTGAAGATTCGCTAGATTGCTTTGGGCTAGACGAATGCTGATACCTTTGGTGTGGTTGCCCTGCACACTACCATCCGCATCGAACAGACCGCGTAAGAACCCCTGATAAAACGGGTAGCTGGCCTGTTCAATGGCTGGCGTGATGACTTTGCAGCCTTGGGTCATGCCAAATGTTGCTGCTAGCTGAGCTAACCCAGTCGAGTTAATGACTCGGTGCTTCAGTGTGGAATGGTCATGAACCTCATCAACACGTCGCTCATAGCCCACGCTGGTTTTTAGCAAAGCTACTGCGAATTGGCTCATCTCATCCTGAGAGTCTTGCCAATAACGCAAGAGAGCAATGTCATTCCACTGAGTCTTGGCTAAGCTGCCATCACCCAACAGGTTACCCAACAGCCAGCCCGCCTCAAATGTCCCTGCTCCATCCCAGGGCTGTAGCTCTCGGTGATTATGGAGCAGGACTCGATCACCAGGTTGTAAGGTTTCAGCCGCAACCCACTCGCTGTACTGTCTCTTCTGTGTTTGAGCTGTTACTTTCAGTACCTTGTGATTGCCCGTCAGCCTCACCTGATAGCCCTCTTGGGTGATGAGCTTGAAAACTGGCTTGGTGCCTGTGTAGAAAAAGCCTGCTGTGGTGGTGCTAAACAGTTCACCGTTGACGTAGGTGCTGTGTTGGATCCCGATTAAATCCTTCACCTGACGTGGCCCGTCTCCGGTGTGGATCCAAGTGTCTGCGGTCACACAAGGATTCAAACCGTAGCGATGGATCCGATCTTCCAGTTCCTCTGCACTTAAAGAGGGATCCCGTTTTTGCAACCAATCTTTGGCAGATCCGGCCTCATAAGCCTTGAGAAAATCAGATTTTTGATCGGGTGGGATCAGATCACAATTGGCCCGCGCCACGGCTTCGCCTGCCCACTGAATCGCCCCTTCCCCGGAGTAGAACTGCTTGCGGACTGCCTCGATGGTTTCCTCTAGGGTGGGTTTGCGATGAAACACCCGCGTGTGATTGGCCATGCGCAGGGCATCTCGCTCCGGATCGATACGCCAATTCCCATTTTCATCCTGTTGCCAGAGGTTATCTTTGGCAGTGGATCCCAGTTGATCTTCCCCATCAAATTGACGCATTCCGGCGCTGTTGTGTGTGAGATAACCATCACAGTAGAAACAATGGGCCTCTTCAACCTCAATATCAAAGGTTCTCACATAGTCATAGCTGCCAAGCCCTTTGACTGTGACTGGAATAGGAAGTTCTACATCTGCTTCCGCTACATATCTTTCATAGTTGGCATCAACAAAGCGAGAACCTTGAAAGCCCATTGCCCTCATTTCACTGTATGTGAAAACTTCCCGCATCAACTCTCCAGGAATCGTAAACCCATACGTTTTTAGATCCTGCCGGATAGCTCCTTTGACAGAGTGAGGGGCAATCAAGTTGTTGTAGCGCTCCTTGAACGCTGGAAGGGTGAGATTGTATTTAGGTTGCCAGTTTTGCTCTTGAGGACGAACTATAGTCATCCGTCCCGCTATACCTAAGCTAGAGAGTACTACACCCACTTGCCGAGCAAAGGAAGGATAAATGGTTGTCACAAGATGGGGAGGATGATTGTTGACAGTACCATCGCTATCCATCAGCCCCGCTAAATAAGCTGCTCGGATATCTGTTGTCCCTTGTAATATAAATGGTGGGACTTGCAGAGGCACATTGGGTTGTTTAATGTAGCGATGGAAGTATTCGGCAAGCCGAATTGAAGAGCAGATGAATTTTGCTGTATTTTTCCCCTTGACTTGACTATACTCAGCGGTTAAGCCAAAGCACTTTAGTGCGCTGTCTAGTTTGTGACGGATCCGGGATATATCTTCTGCATCTGAGCCATTCATGGCCCATTCTACGCGTCCATAGGGCTTATTGTGTTTATTCCGTCCTAAGACAATATATCCATCTCCATGAGTAAAGCCAATTAGCCAGGCTACTTCTGGTGTGAGATCGGGAATAACCAGAGGTTTGGCTGTTTGGCTATGACTGGAACGAATGGCTGTGAAGTCAGCCGGCAAATGGGTGATGGTTCCCGGCAGAACTTGAGTATTGTGAATGAGGCGATCCCCCGGATTTAGCTCCGCAACTCGCTTCCAATGAATAGCTCCTCTAGGGTCTAAGAGAATGGCTTGTTGATGGTTCAGAGTTGCCCGTGGAGCTGTGGCATTGGTCTCAATCTCATAGACGTTTTGAAAACCTTGGTCGAATTTATTGACCACTTTTCGGAAGCCCAAAGGCGTTTGAACCAAATCCCCAACTTGTATGTGCTGAATAGGCACTAATCCTTTTGAGGTGTGTACCAACGCATCTTCGGGTAGACAACGACGAATGTTCCCCGCGACAATACAAGAGGCTGCCTCATCAATCAGTAGGCAACACTCAACGGAATTCAGCTGACGACCAACAGCCTTGTTCAAAATGGCGGCGCATCGCTCATACAATGTGGGCAGTTTAATCGGGTTAGCCACTCCGCCAAAGCCCTTCAAAATTTCACCCGCAGGCCGTACATCGCTCAGATCTACCGTTAGTTGGACTTCCCCGCCAAAACTGGGATCCGAAGCCAACTCCATCAACACCTGATAGGAATCTACCCAGCCGCGCCGGCTATCTCCCACTTGAATATGGGCCTGGGATCCCTGTCGATGAATGCGGGTTTTGTCCTGCCGTTGTTGGGGGGGAGTAGCACCGATTGCTCCTGTGATTTGAACCTGGAGACGATTGACAATGGCCGGTAGACGATTGATGAACTTGGGTTCCAAAACAGCACCTGTGCCACAGCCCATCATGGCCAGATCCATCATCAAACCAAAGGCTTTCCAGTCGGTGACGTTGGTGCTGGTGCAGTTGTAGGCTCCCGAGAAGTTTTCCGGTTGATGAATCCAGTCGGTGCCCATCACCCACAGGGCCCGACCTGAGATCAAAGCCTTTAGTTGCCGCTGCATGCGGTTGATCAGATCCTGTTCTTCTGGGGTGAACCGGCCTAACTCGGCGATGTCCGCCAAGGTGCGGTCGCAAACCTCGCTCCAGGTTTCTCGCCCTTTGTCAGTTTGGCGACGGCTGTAGGTGCGATAAAACACCGGGTTGGCTGCCGGAGCGGAAGCTGGAAAATCCCCACCAGAGCGAGCCGACGCATCCATGTTCAGGGATCCCGATACCTCAGCAGAACGCACCTCTTTGCTCTGAACCATCTCTACACCCCTCCTGCGATGACGCTCCAAACTGTGCAGAGCACAATAAACCAACCGATAACCCTTTGACCCTGTGTGGGCTGCCCCAAACCTCTGCCGAGACTTCCGTTTGTAGGCAGTAACCCAGCACAACGCCCATCAGGCTATCACAATCCTCGCAGGCCAGATGTCACATCTAGTGCGATTCCATGTTCCTCTACCCAAGAGCCTCTAGGGATAGAGCAAGCCCAAATCCGCTCCCCCATCTACTCTTATCGGTCTTATCGGATCCCTACCGAACCATCAAAAGATTCTGGAAAGTTCTGGAAAGATTCTCGCCAAGCCCCACTCCCACACCGTCGGGGAGAGCAGGGGGCTACAGTGAAAGAGGGGGATCCCAAGCGGATAGGGACTCCGTCCCGCTGTCGCGAACAGTTCAGCTTGCAGTCCCAACATGCACCTTCTCGGGCGGATCCCCAGTGACGGTCCCGATTGTGCAACGCAGTATACGGAGTGTTGATCGCCATGACCAGTCGCCTGCGCATCGGTAGCCTGTGGGGGATCCCGTTCTTCATCGACTACACCTGGTTCCCGGTGGCGCTGTTGCTCACGCTCTCCTACGGGGTGCTGACCGCTTTGGGGCTGTTCCTCTCTTTGCTGGCTCACGAGCTGGCCCACAGTCTGGTGGCCCGCGCCCACGGGATCCGCGTCAACTCCATCACCCTGTTCATTTTTGGGGGGATGGCCGCGATTGAACGGGAAGTCCCCAATCCCCTCGGAGCCTTTTGGGTGGCGGTGGCTGGCCCTCTGCTCAACCTGAGTTTGTTTGCCTTCCTTAGCTTGGCGCTGGCTTGGACAACTCCAGAGACCCTGCTGGCCTCTACATTAACCAGTTTGGCCGCCATCAACCTGACGCTTGCCCTATTTAACCTGCTGCCGGGTCTGCCGTTGGATGGAGGGCAAATGCTCAAAGCCGCCATTTGGGGTATGACTGGGGATCGACAACGGGGCTTGATTTGGGCGGCTCGAACCGGTCAGTGGGTGGGTTTTGGCCTGCTGGGGTTGGGGTTGCTGGTGGTGTTTGCCGGTAGCCTAAATGGTCTGTGGCTGGGGTTGATCGGGTTGTTTATCTTGAACAATGCTCGCCGCTACAGCCAATACGCTCAGCTACAGCAGGTGTTGGGTCGCCTGAAAGCTGGGGATGTCATGACCCGCAATTTCCGGGTTTTGGATGCCGGCATGAGTCTGCGGGAGTTTGTCGATCGCTATGTGGTGCCCTCCTCCCTGAAAACCGAACCGGAAGCAGCCCAGCCGGAACCCGAAGTCTATTTTGCCGAAGAAGATGGCCGCTACCGGGGGTTGGTCAGGCCAGAGTTGATCAGCGATATCGAGCGCAGTCAATGGGATCACCTCAGTCTCAAGGCGATCCTGAAGCCGATGGAGCAACTGCAGGGGGTACGAGAAGAAACCCCGATCCCGCAAGTGATTCAGATGATGCGGCAGTCGGAGCCGCGCCGAGTCTTGGTGCTGACCCCTACCGGCGCAATTGCTGGGTTGATCGATCGGGGGGATGTGGTGGCAATGGCTGCCCGTCAGTTGGGGGTGATGTTACCGCAGGAGGTGGTGCAACGGATTCGGGACAGCCAGGAATGGCCCCCCGGCTTTCAAGCGGAAGAAACCCTGGCCAGCGAGGGATCCTCTCCCAGCTTATCTTTGCAGGGATCCCCAGACCTCCACAGCAAGTCTTAGCTGGACGCGAGGCAGGGCTCCTTATATCCACATCCCTGGGGTAGACAGCTGATGAAAAGTGATCGCAAATACTGTCCTGGGGTGGCCTCCCCTGACTACAATAAGAGTGTTCTCTATCAATTAAGAATTTTGAATTGCTCCCCTCGCCTTCTGCCTGCCCACACCCACCGTCTGAGCAATGGGTTAAGCGTTATTCTTCACCCCATCCCAATCACCGATTCTGTAACTGTCGATATTTGGGTACAGACCGGAGGACGCAATGAGCCCCTTGAATGGTTGGGCCTATCCCATTTTTTAGAACACATGGTGTTCAAGGGCAATGATCGGCTGGCTCCAGGGGAGCTGGATCGAGCCATTGAAGGCCGGGGAGGAGTAACCAATGCGGCCACCAGCCAAGACTACACCCACTACTACATCACGGTTGCGGCTGGCGATCTGCCCGAGAGCTTGCCTTATTTAGCAGAGGTGGTCTTACGGGCGGGGATCCCTGCGGATGAATTTGAGCGGGAGCGCCAGGTGGTTCTCGAAGAAATTCGTCGGGCAGCAGACAACCCTGACTACAACGCCTATCAACAGTTAATGCAAACGGCCTACGGGGATCATCCCTACGGACGACCGGTGTTGGGTACGCCCGCAAGCCTGATGGATCTGACCCCAGAGTTAATGCGCACCTACCATCAAGGTTGGTACCGACCGGAGCAAATGACTGTGGTGGTGACGGGTGGCATCGATCCGGAGCGGGCTTTGGCTTTGGTGGAAGAGCAATTTGGGGGTTCCCCCAGCGGTGCAGAGTTGCGGATCCCCCCTGCCCCAGCACAGCCCCGTCCCCAAGGGATCCTGCGCCAAGAGAGTACCCATCCTCGCTTGGAACAGGCCCGCTTGCTGTTGGCTTGGCCCACCGTCAGTGCCCACGATTGGCAGACAGCTTGTGGCCTAGAAGTCTTGGCCTCCATTCTTGGGGATGGTCGTACCTCCCGCTTGGTGCATCTGCTGCGGGAACAGCGGGGTTGGGTGAGGGGCATTGGCTGCTCTTCGATGGTGCTGAAGGAGGGGGGTCTATTCTGCGTCAGTGCCCAGATGGATCCCGATCATTTATCGCGGGTGGAGGCAACCATCCTGCACGAGATCGAAAAGCTGCAACAGGATGGCATCGGCCAAGCGGAGTTGGATCGTACCCGTCGCATCCTCACCCATGAGTTCCTGTTCTCGGCAGAGTCCCCCAGCCAATTGGCGGGCATCTACGGCTACTACGAAACCCTGGGGGGCGTGCAACGCATTCAGGAGTATTTGGAGCTGTTGCAGTCTCTCACCCCAACCCAAGTGCGAGAGTTGGCCCAGCAACACCTCTCTCCCGAAGCCTATGTGGTCACCACTCTCAAGCCCGCTGGCCTTGATTCGGCATCCTCGCCCGAGCGGCAACTGGCCTACCGTTAAGTCCTCAACGGGATCCCCTCTTAGAATTCATGACCTCTACCCCCTCTGCCACCCAGCGTGGCCATCTACAGCGTGTTGTCTTAGCCAATGGTGCCACTTTGCTGCTGGGGCAAAATCCAACCGTGGATATCTTGGCGGCCCACTGTTTTTTCCGTGGCGGTAGCCGGGTTGAGCGACCGGAGCAGGCGGGGTTAAGCAACCTCATGGCCGCTGTCCTCACCAAAGGCACTCAGCAACGGGATTCCCAAGCCATCGCCGCCTGGGTGGAATCTTTGGGGGCTGCCCTTTCCGTTGATAGCGCTGCCGATTACTTTGAGGTTAGCCTGCGCTGTGTTGCGGCGGATTTTCCCGCGCTCCTGGGGTTGCTGTCTGAAATTTTGCGGGATCCCAGCTTTCCTGAGGCGGAAGTGGAGCGGGAACGGGCGCTGATGTTGCAGTCGATTCGCGCCCAACAGGAGCGACCCTTCAGTCTAGCTTTTGATCAGGTGCGGCAAGCCCTCTATGGCGATCATCCCTATGCTCTGCCGGGCATTGGCCGACCCGAAACGGTGGGATCCCTGACTCGTGAGGACTTGCGTCAGTACCACGCCACCCATTGTCGCCCAGACCGCATGGTGATGGTGGTGATTGGCCCAGAACCACCACAGCAGATGGCCACCCACATCGAAGCGGCCTTGGCGGACTGGTCAGCTCCCGCCCATTCCCCTGTGGATCCCGCCCTACCCTTGTCTCCTTTGGGGCAACCCAAGCTCCTCAAGCTACCGCAACCGACCCAACAAACGACGATGATGATCGGCTTTCGGGGTGCCGCTGCCGGAACAGCTGATTATGCGGCTCTGAAGTTGCTCTGTACTTACTTAGGCAATGGCCTCTCCAGCCGCCTGTTTGGGGAGTTGCGGGAGCGTTGTGGGCTGGCCTATGAGGTCTCTGCCTTTTATGCCACCCGTCGGGATCCGGCTCCCTTTGTGACCTATATGGGCACCGCCTCAGACAATACGGAGATGGCTCTGGATCGGCTACAAGCAGAGATCCACCGCCTGCACAAGCACCCTTTGACACCGGAAGAGGTGGAACTGGCCCAGCGTAAACTGTTGGGTCAATACGCCCTCAGCAAACAAACCAATGCCCAGGTGGCACAACTGGCGGGCTGGTACGAAATCTTGGGCTTGGGGATGGAGTTTGACCAGCAGTATCTGAACCTGGTGAGGCACCTGAATGCAGAACAGTTGCATCAAGCCGTACAGACTTATCTGGTGATGCCTGTGCTTGCCTTGGTGGGGCCAGACCAGGCTCTCGAACGGGTTGAGCTGGTGCTATGAGTGCCTATTCCCTAGCGCCAATGGATAGACTCTTAACTGAACTCTTCTGAAACTACTTCTCCGCCAAAACCACCCGATTGCGCCCCTGATGTTTGGCTCGGTAGAGGGCCTTATCCGCAGCCGTCTTCAAGCTTCCCACATCCGAGAAGGTGGGATACACGGCAATACCACAACTGAAGGTCGCAGAGAATTCTTCGTCTTCCGACTGTTGCCGAATTTGAGCAAAGCGTTGGCGTATATCGTTCATGATTTTGCAGGCGGTAGCACCATCCGTATCGGGGAGAATCACCGCAAACTCTTCCCCTCCATAACGGCCAATGGTATCGGTGCGGCGTAAGCGCTGTTGCAGTAGACGAGAGAGGCTCTTGATCACTCGATCCCCGGTGGCATGGCCATAGGTGTCGTTCACGGATTTGAAATGATCCAAATCGAGCATCGCAAAGGCCAAACTGCTCTGGGAGCGTTCCGCCCGCAGGGTTTCCTGCACCAGCTGTTCCTTGGTGGTGGTGTGGTTCAGGAGTCCAGTCAGGCTGTCGGTGGCCATCAGAGAACGCAGGGTTCTAGCCCGTTGAGCCCGCGAGTAAACCGCCATAATGAGGTGATCTGGCTGGATCGGCTTGGTGAGAAATTCATCCCCACCCCCCAAATTCATGGCATCCAGTTGTTTGTTCAGGTCGGTCTCGGTGGAGAGAAAGACGATCGGGATCCCGACATAGGCCGGCTGTTGGCGGATCACCGTCCCTAGCTCTAGGCCGCTGCAATGGGGCATATAGACATCCATCAGGATCAGATCGGGGTTAAACTCCGACATCACCGGGATCAAATCAAAGGGATCCGTCACCACCTGGGTGACCATGCCCGTGCGCTGCAGAATCAGGGAATAATAAACCGCCAGATGAGACTCGTCATCCACGATCAAGACGCGATAGGCTTCTTGGGGATGCGCCCGGGTCAGTTCATCCAGCTTATCCACCAAACTGGGCACGCTGACGGGCTTGGTAAAGTAGGCTTTGCCCCCAGCGCGAGCCGCTTCGAGGCGGGCGGTCAAGTCCTCCCGTAGCGACATGAACACCACCGGGGGCATATTGGATCCCAGTTGCTTGCGTAAGGCTGAAATCATCTCAATACCGGCGGAATCTCCTTCTGAGAAGGTGATGTCGGTTAAGATTGCGGCGGGAAGTTGTTGTAACACCGCTTCTTTAAGGTCAGTACTGTTGTGGTAACGCACCACGTCATAGCCGAAATAGCCAATCTGTAGGGCCAAATCTTCCGCCAACTCGGGGTCATCATCCACCAAATAAATCAGGTGACTGTCACCCCTGTTCGGAAGTGGGCTTTGGGAAGGGATAAAAGCCGTCAATTCCGGCAGGTTTTGCTCTGGTTCGTGAATGGACTGACGCAGTGAGGCCAACAGCGCATGGACCTGAATCCGTTGCAGAGCAATTGGGGGGTTACCGGTTTCTAGAATCGAGGTGAGCAAAATTTCGAGAGTGCGGGCAATGGTACCCAAATAGGTAAAGCCGAAGGTGGCCCCCGATCCGGCCAAACTGTGAACCATGCGATGCAGAGTCCGCAGGGTCTCCAGATTCCAGTCATCCTTAACCAGCCGATCCCAAGACTGCTCAATTTGCAACACCCGCTCACCGATCTTCTCGGCATAGGCGGCCCGCAGTGCCTGCATCTGTTGTTGAATTTGGGTGGGGGTGGCCGGGGAGCTAGGCATGGTAAGTTGCCCAGATGGTGTGAATCGTACTGGACAGGTTCATGGGGTCGAAGGGTTTGGAGATGACATCCACTGCTCCCAATTGCTTATAGCTTTCTACCTCGTGAGTTTGAACTTTCGCTGTCATAAAGATAACTGGGGTATCCCTGAGGGGAGATAACTCCCGCAACGCCTTTAAGGTGGTCGGCCCATCCATGACCGGCATCATTACATCCAACAGGATCAAGTCGGGAGCAAAGCCCACCGCCTGCTCCAGAGCCTCTTTGCCGGAGCTACAGATCCCAACCGTAAACCCTCCCACCGCTTCCAACGCCAACCGTGCCACCGCTTGGATATCGGGGTCGTCCTCCACCAGAAGAATGCGTTCCAACGAGGCTGTCATGGGGAAATTGCGGAGAGGGGACAGGAAACTTCAGTGTTTAAGTAATAATCCTAACTTAGGATCCTTTATCAGGAAAATCCTGCTCAGAGGCAGTCTGTGCCAAGAGATCCCCTCCCAAAAGTAGGGGAAAATCTAGGTAGAAACAGGTGCCGGTTTCTCCTTCGCCCTCCTCTGCGGAGCAGGTGATGAAATCGATGCGCCCCCCGAGCTTATCGACAATGGCTTTGCTGATGCTCAGCCCCAAACCGGTTCCCCCGCGTAGGCGGGTATCGGAGGCATCCGCTTGAGCGAACCGCTGAAACATTTGTGAATGAAAGGCTCTTGGGATCCCAGGTCCGCGATCCTGAACCGTGAGCCGCAGCCAGCCTGGGATCTGGCTCACCCGCAGATCCACCGATTCTCTGGGGGGAGAAAACTTGATGGCATTGGAGAGCAAATTGGTCACCACCTGGGTGAGGCGTTGGCTATCGGCGCGGATCTGGCAATCTGCACAGCCGGGATCCACCGATAGACGCATCCGAACCCCATAATTATCGGCATAGGATTGGTTCACCTGCAAAATTTGCTCCAGCAGCGGTATTAAGGGCAGCGGTCGGATCTCAAAGCTAATGCGCCCCGCTTCGATCTTCTCGATATCCAGGATGTCGTTGATCAACACCAGGAGTCGCTCGCTGTTTTTTTGGGCAATCTCCAGAAGATTTTGGTGTTGTTTGTTCAGGGGGCCACCCACTCCACCCAAGATCAACCCCAGGGAACCACGAATGGAGGTGAGGGGTGTGCGCAGTTCATGGCTGACCATGGAGACGAACTCGTTTTTCATCCGTTCGATTTTTTTGCTGCTGGTGATGTCTTGGAAGCTCCAGACCCGACCAGTGATGGTACCGCCAATCCAAAGAGGTTTGGTGACAAGGTGCAAAATGCGTTGATCCAGTAATTCCAAAACCAGGCTCTGGCTGACTTCCGGACAAGCGAGCAACTCTTCAATCAGGCTGAGGAAGGCTTGTGGATCTTGCACCTGTTCAGCCATGTGCTGGGTGCGTTCTACCTCTGCCTCCGGCTTCAGGTGGGCTGACTTCAACCCCCACATTTGTACCAGTAGGCGGTTGTACACCAGTAGATGGCCCTGCAGGTCTGTCACCAAAATGCTGTTGGTGGTGGCTTCTAGCGTGGCTTGCAGCAGCGCCAAAGAGCGTTCTAACTCACGGGCCGCCTGTTTGCGCTCGGTGATATCCCGCGATACCGCTACCCGTTCCAGGGATCCCTCTGGGCCGATCAACAGCCGACTGCTGGTTTCTAGCCAGACGAAATGGCCCTGCTGATGACGCACCCGGTAGATCACCCGCGGCTCACTGTCTACCCCTGATCCCAGGTTGGGACGAAAGGCAGCCTGGACATGGGTCAAATCTTCGGGGTGGACCAAATCGAAAAGCATTTTCCCCGTCAGGTCTTCCGGTCGGTAGCCGAGGATGGCGAAACAGGCGGGGGAAGCATCCAAAAACTGTCCCAAGGGGCCGTGACGGGAGATCATATCGGTGGCATTTTCTGCCAGCAGGCGGTAACGGGCCTCACTTTCTTTCAAGGATTCCAGCACCACCAGTCGTTCCTGTTCCAGGTGCTTCGCTTGGGTGATGTCTTCGATGATGCTGATGATGTGGGTGGGGGTATTGGCGCTATCCCGCAGCAACGAAACGGCTACCCGCGTCCACACCACATGCCCCTGTTTGTGCACAAAGCGTTTTTCGTAGCGGTAGTTCTCCCGTTGTCCGGCCAACAATTCGTCGAGGATCCCTTCCGAAAGCCCCTGATCTTCTGGGTAGGTATAGTCGGCAAAACTAAGAGCTTGCAGCTCCTCTAGCGTATAGCCCAGCAAGTTGAGAGCAGCAGGATTACATTCCAAAACGCGCCCATCCAGGCTGAGGATATTGATGGCATTGGGGGCGTTTTCCAGAATCGCTCGCAGGCGTTCTTCGCTGGCCCGGAGGGCGGTTTCCGCGCGTTTTTGATCGGTGAATTCCCGCACCACAGCCAAAACTTTCTCGGTGCCACTGGGAACCATGCGCACTTCAAAGTGTCGCTCTTCCCCGCCCAAAATGAGTGGGTAAGTGTAGATCTGTTGTTGCCCGGTGCGCAGCGCCTCCCGCAGATAAAACAGCTCCCGTTCCGCCAGATCCGGGGGCATGATATCGGGGATAGCTTGTCCCTGAATCTCATCCATATTGGCCAACACCGGGAAGCCAACTGGCTGCCGTACCATGCTCAGGTAACGACCCTCCGCATCGATCCACAACATGAGATCTGGAATGGCTTGGATGATCGCCTGCTTTTCTGCCTCGCTCTGGCGCAGGGCAGCTTCCACCTGCTTAGCCTCCGAGATATCCTCCAAGACCGAAACGGTAAACTGAGGCTGACCTTCAGGATCCCGAACCAAGCTGATGGTGAGGCGTCCCCAAAATTGGCTGCCATCTTTGCGCAAGTAGCGTTTCTCCAGGCTGTAGGAGGGGATTTCTCCAGTCACCAACTGTTGGAACAGATCCTGGTCTTTTTGCAAATCCTCGGGATGGGTGTAGTCCGCGAAGTGCATCTGCAGCAGCTCCTCCTGGCTGTAGCCATACATACGCTGGGCAGCAGGGTTGATGCTGAACAGGCGTCCACTCAAGTCTGTGAGGCCAATACCGACGCTGGTTTGCTCAATTAGGGCTTGGAGATGGTGGTAGTTGTCGTACAGAGATTGCAAGGATGACAATTCAGGAGCATCGGATGGCGAGAGAACGGGATCCACACGCCCAAAAGCCGTGCCACACAGCCCGTGACGTAGGCTACCCGGTAGCGGCAAGGGGGCAGCTGTCCAGCTGAGGCGACGATAAATACCATCTTGAGCACGTATTCGCCCAACAAAGGTGATGGTGCTGCCCATCCGCTGGAAGGGAGGGGATCCCTGCCAGAGTTTTTCCCAGGCTGACTGGATTTGGGGACGATCTTCAGGATGCAAGTGCTGCAGGAGGGATTGCCCTCGTAAGACCTGGGCGGGGTGTCCAAGATACCGTTCCCACGCCTTGTTCATGTGCAAAATTCGCCCATCGCCATCAACCGCCCAAAGTAGGCTGGGGCAATATTCAAAAAATTGCTCAAATGGGAGGGAAGCCATGCACGATCTCGCACTTTGTTTCATGGTAACGACTCCCCTTTTCAACTTGCGGTTTAAGGCAAAAAGGGGGGATGCAAGCAAGCTGATGGGACGAACTCAGGGCAGTCAGTCAAAATCGGTGGGCCAATCCGGGTGGCGGTAGTGTTCAAACAGGCGCGCAATCTGGGCGGGAGTCACGCGTGGCAAAGAGAGGGGAGGTAGCTGGTCTTCCGGGAAAAAACCCACTCCATCGGTTTCCAAGCTGGTGCTGGGGGATCCCCCGGTGAGCTGACAGTGGAAAAACAGCTTGTAGGAATAGTCTTGATAGGCAGGGTGATCATGGCGACTTTTGTCGTAAACCGCCAGTAATTTCACCGCTTTGGCCCGGTAGCCTGATTCTTCCCACACCTCCCGTTCCACCGCTTCGCTAGGGGAGTCTCCCACATCCGCCCACCCCCCCGGCAGCGTCCAACAGCCATCGATGCGCTCTTTGACCAGCAAGATTTGATCCTCCCGAAAGACAGCAGCTCGGACATCCACCTTCGGCGTGGCATAGCCCAGCTCTTGTTCAAACCCTTTCAAGATAGCCCCCGCTTCCAAATCGGTGTGCTGGGCCAGGATCTGGGCCGCGATCTGTCGCAGTTTCTGGTAGCGCTCGATATCAAAGGGATTTTGGCTGTAGGTGAGACCGTTCTGGGCAATCGCCTGAAGTTGTTGGGCCCAAGTCAACCAGTGCAAGCTCATGCGGGATCCGACTCGATGTTTCTACGATAGACCGGACAGGGAACTGGATCCTAGCCAAGGCGGACACAACCGCTCCCCTAAAAGTTCAGCTCCCAAACTGGCAAGAATCCCACCAACAGTTCCACGATCAACAGGGCTGGCAATAGATTCCCCACCCGCAGACGGGTTAGGCCGAGTAGGTTGATGCCGATCCCCAAGATCAAGATCCCGCCGGTGGCTTCCAAAGCCGCGATCATCTCTGGGCGCAAGAGGGGCTGCAACTGCCGCGCCAACAGAGCCACTCCCCCCTGAACCAAGAACACGGGTATCGCAGAAAACAGGGTACCCCAGCCGAGGCTGGTGGTGAAGGCAAGGGTGGCGATGCCATCTAGGGCTGCTTTGATCAACAACAACGAGGGATCCCCTAGCCCATCTTGAATGGATCCCAGTAGGGTCATAGGCCCAACCACAAACAGGATGCTGGTGGTGACAAAGGCTTGGGTGATGGGGCTGGGGCCAAGCCAGCGGCTCACTTGCTTTTCTAGGGCTTGCCCGACGCGCTCGAAGGCGGCTTCGAGGTTGATCCACTCCCCCACCACAGCCCCCAAGACCAGGGCAATCAAGACCGTTACCGATTGGGCGGCACTGCTGAGGGTGAGGGCCATTTGGATCCCCAGGATTAACACCAGGGATCCCAGGCCTTGCAACACCGTTTGGCCGATGCGCTCCGGTAGACGGCTACCTAGCCCCCAACCCATGGCGCTACCCACCACAATGGCGAGAGTATTGACAAGGGTACCAGTGCCGGGGAGAGCCATCGATTGTTCGCAGAGCCCGTAGGAGGATCAACCTTACCTATGTTCAGTTTCTGATAGAGGCTCGCCTCAAGCCTGCGCAGAAGCACCTATTCAGGTAGAAGATCTGGCCATTCCTCACTCCAATCCTGGCTATACTGATGACACGCCTGCCAAACCCAGATGTAGGCTTTCATTCCGCAGTATTATCCAGATGAGCTTTTGGAAGGGCCTGTTCGGGGCAGCAGAGACAGTCTCGGCAAAAGAGTTGACGCGAACAGCCAAAGCCAGTCATCGCCAAGAAGCGGTGGCGGTCAAGGGGGAGTCGATCCTGTTCAGCCTTGATCCGGATTTGGATCTGTATGAGCTGGAGGAGCTTTGTGATGCTGTTGGGTGGTCCCGCCGCCCCATTCACAAGGTCAAAAAAGCTCTGCACCACAGCTTTTTGGTGGTATCGATGTGGCAGCAGCGGGGCAACTATCGCCGTTTGATTGGCTTTGCCCGGGCTACCTCTGACCACGCCTTTAACGCCACCATTTGGGATGTGGTGGTACACCCGGATTTCCAAGGGAAAGGATTGGGGAAAGTGTTGATGGAAAAGGTGATCCGCGAGCTGCGGGCACAAGACATCAGCAACATCACCCTGTTTGCCGATCAAGGGGTGGTCAGCTTTTATGAACGGCTGGGGTTCACCCCCGACCCTGAGGGGATCAAGGGCATGTTTTGGTACCCGCGCTAGCGTTGAGGCTGGATCCCCATTGGCCATGAACCCTTTACCAACGGTGATTTTGCCCGGTTATCTGGCGGGTGCCCTGGAATACGAGCCTTTGCGGCAAACGCTGGAGGGACTCGGTTTTCCAACCCGGGTGGTGCCCTTGCGGGTGCGCAGTTGGCTGCCAACACTGGGGGGCAGGCCGATCACTCCGATCCTGAAGGTTTTGCACACCACCCTGCAACAGACCCTACAGGAGTTTGGCACTGACCGGGTCAACTTGGTGGCCCACTCAGCAGGCGGCTGGATTGCCCGCATCTATCTGGGATCCGTCCCCTATGGAGGTCAGGTGTGGCAGGGGCGAGATCGGGTGGCTACCTTGATCAGTCTTGGATCCCCCCATACCAGCCGAGAACGCTGGACGAAGCGCAATTTGGATTTTGTCAACAATCATTATCCGGGCGCTTTTTGGCCGCAGGTGAACTACGTTTGCGTGGCGGGCAAAGTCATTCAAGGGCAGCGATGGGGGCTGGGATCCCTGCGGGAAAGCTATCTCACCTGGCTGGCCTACAACAGCTATCAACTCACCGCCGGGAAAGGGGAACTGTGGGGGGATGGCATCATTCCGATCGAGGCCGCCCATCTGCAGGGGGCCACCAACCTCACGTTGCCCGACTGTTACCACTCCGGGCGTGGCGGGCGGCGCTGGTATGGCACCCCTGAGGTGGTGGAAGAATGGGCTCAGTACTTGCTCTAGCCCACCCAAGCATTCCCAGAGTTCAAGTGTTTTTAAGTGCTTTTCAAGCCCAATCCGGCCCGTCCGGCATAGATGGCTGCTTCCCCCAGTTCGTCTTCGATGCGCAGCAACTGGTTGTACTTGGCAATGCGTTCACTGCGGCAGAGGGATCCGGTTTTGATCTGCCCGGCCCGGGTCGCCACCGCCAGATCAGCAATGGTGGTATCTTCGGTTTCCCCAGAGCGATGGCTAATGACTGACCGAAAACCCGATTGAGTGGCCAGTTGAATGGCAGAAACGGTTTCCGTCAGGGTGCCGATTTGGTTGAGCTTGATCAAAATGGCGTTGGCGGCAGCGCTGTCGATTCCCTTCTGGAGGCGGGTGAGATTGGTGACAAACAGGTCATCTCCCACCAGTTGCAGCCGGGATCCCAGTTGGGCATTCAAGGCTTGCCAGCCTGACCAGTCCTCTTCTGCCAAACCATCTTCAATGGAAACAATCGGGTAATTGCCCAGCAATTGCTCGTAGTAGGTCACCATTTCAGCAGCACTGCGGGCCTGTCCTTCCAGGTGGTATTGGCCATCCTGAAACAGCTCATTGGCCGCCACATCCAAAGCCAAGGCAATATCTTCCCCCGGTTTGTAGCCCGCTTGTTCGATCGCCGTGATCAGCAGATCCAAGGCCGCCGCGTTGGAATCGAGGTTGGGAGCAAAGCCGCCTTCATCCCCGACACTGGTGGTCAGTCCTTTCTGGTGCAGCACTTTTTTCAGCACCGCAAACACTTCTGCCCCGTAGCGCAGCGCCTCTCGAAAGCTGGCCGCCCCAATCGGTACGATCATGAATTCCTGGATATCAACGTTGTTGTCGGCATGGGCACCGCCATTAAGTACATTCATCAACGGCACCGGCAGCAAATTGGCAAAGGGCCCACCCAAATATTTGTAGAGGGGCAGACCGACCGCATCCGCTGCAGCTTTAGCTGTCGCCAGAGAAACCGCCAAAATAGCATTGGCCCCTAGACGAGATTTGTTGGGGGTGCCATCCAGGTCGATCATCAATTGGTCGATTTGGGCCTGTTCTAGGGCATCTTCCCCCTGGAGTTCCGGCTGAATTTCACTGAGGATGTTTTCGACCGCCTGCAAGACCCCTTTGCCGTCATATCGGTTGGGATCCCCGTCCCGCAGTTCGTGGGCTTCAAAGGTACCGGTGGAGGCACCGCTAGGAACCTGGGCTAACCCGGTTGCCCCATTGGCCAAACCCACCAAGGCTTCTAGGGTAGGACGTCCACGGGAGTCGAGAATCTCATGGGCGGTGATCCACTCGATGGCAGTTTCCACAGTTACACCTCAGCAATTGCCTGAACTAATCCGGTTAAAACCAGATCTACCCTCACACTAGTAGATTCCTGCCCGGGATCCCGTCAGCCTCCAGAAAACCTTAAGAGGAGGTAGGATAATCACGGAGCGTTCTTGCGAGAGATATGCGTGTGCGACCTGGAATGACCCTCCTGAAGATGGCTGTGCTGATGGTGCTGCTTTGGCTGGGGTTAGGTGTTGTCCCTGTCTCGGCCCGCCCGCATTCTTCCTACGATTTGCTCCTGGCACAACAATTGGGCAAAGACGTGAAAACCTACGATAGTCCCCCGCCGATGGTGATCGACCCGGCCAAGTCCTACACGGCTACCATGGAGACCACCGCCGGCACGATGACGCTGGAACTGTTTCCGCAAGAAGCTCCCCTCACCGTCAATAATTTTGTCTTCTTGGCCAATGAGCATTTTTACGATGGGGTGATTTTTCATCGGGTGATTCGGGGTTTCATGATTCAGGGTGGGGATCCCACTGGCACAGGCCGCGGGGGGCCAGGCTATCGCTTTCCGGATGAGCCCGTGCAGCGTCCCTACAGCCGGGGGATTCTGGCGATGGCCAATGCTGGCCCCAACACCAATGGCAGTCAGTTTTTCATCATGCACGCTGACTATCCCTTGCCCCCCAACTACACCATTTTTGGGCAGCTAATCGAAGGGGAAGAGGTGCTGGATGCCATTGCAACTGCACGCACTGGGCCGCAGGATCGTCCGGTGGATCCGGTGGAAATTAAGTCCGTGACCATTTCAGAGTCTTGATCGAGCTACTGCTCTAGGGATCCTCACCCATGCACCCCCGCCTTTTGGCTTTGGATTTTGATGGGGTGATTTGCGATGGGTTGGCGGAATACTTCGCCACTGCCTGCCGGGTTTGTCAACGGATTTGGGGGGCTAAGGAGTCCCAACTGGAGCCTTTGCGTTCTGTCTTCGCCCGCCTACGCCCCCTGATCGAGACGGGCTGGGAAATGCCTTTGTTGGTTTGGGGGTTGCAGCAGGGGATCGCAGAAGCGGAGTTGCGCCAGGATTGGCCTGCTCAGCGGCAGCAGTTGTTGCAACAGTCCGGGATCCCTTCTGACCAGTTGGCTCAGGCGCTGGATCAGGTGCGCGATGAATGGATCCACGCAGATCTGCCTGGTTGGCTGGGATTGCATCGGTTTTACCCTGGAGTTGGAGCCTGGTTGCGCCAGATCCGGGCTACCGGGGAACCGCGCTTGGTGATCCTCAGCACCAAGGAAGGGCGATTTATCCAGCAGCTTCTACAAGGGGAAGGGATCCAACTGCTGCGCCACCACATTTTGGGCAAAGAGGTGCGTGCCCCCAAATCCACGACCTTACAACGGTTGCTCACAGCCGCTCAACTGCCCGCTGCCGAGCTGTGGTTTGTGGAGGATCGCCTGCAAACCCTGGAGCAGGTCAAAGCCGTACCCGCTCTGCAGGATGCGGTTTTGTTTCTGGCCGGTTGGGGCTATAACCTGCCGGAAGAACGACAGCAGGCCGCCCAGGATCCCCGTCTGCACCTGTTGGAATTGGCGCAACTGTCTCAGCCATTCGAGCACTGGGTCTCGACTGCAAGGATCTCAACCCCAACCGCAGATCCGACAGGGCCTCTGCCTCGCCTTTCCATTGCCCCTGCTGGTCCGGAGGAGCTAGACCAGCTGGCGGGATCCCCACTTATCCATTCTCCGGAGCGCCCGGAGGCGGGTTTAGCCTCGTTGGTGTTGACTTTGGTGGAACTGTTGCGGCAACTCATGGAAGCGCAGGTGGTGCGCCAAATGGAGGCGGAGCGTCTTACCCCGGAACAAATCGAACGGGCCGGTACCAGCCTGCAAACCTTGCGGGATCAGATTTTGCACCTTTGCGAGCTGTTTCAGATTGACCCCGCCGACTTGAATGTGGATTTGGGGGATTTGGGTACACTCCTGCCCCGCAAAGGGGACTACTACCCTGGGCAACCCCACCGCGAGGGATCCCTGTTGGAACTGTTGGATCGGCTGATCAACACCGGTATTGTCATCGACGGAGAAATTGATCTGGGGTTGGCTCAGTTGGATTTGATCCATGCCCGCCTGAAATTGGTGCTCACCTCTAGTGCCAAGCTCTATTGAGATTTTGATTCTGACTTATCGAGACTATCGAGAGAAGAGATGAGAGGGGGAAATAAATCGCGGTATGCTGGCTTCAGATTACCTGTCATCTCTCTTCAATCTCTCTTCATAGTTTTTCCCTATGGATATCTTTGCCCCAACCGCCAATCTGAATGCTGGCGCCATTTGGCCAGAAGTGGTCGTCACCCTGACTCTACTGTTGGTGCTGGTGGTGGACTTGGTGGGCGGCTCGTCCGTTCGCAAAAGCCTGCCGGTTCTCTCGATCTTGGGCTTGGTCGGGGCTTGGGTAACCCTGGTTTTGCAGTGGCAGCACCCACAACCAGAAAGTTTTTTGGGTAGCTTTGCCGCGGATCCGATCAGCATTTTGTTCCGGAGCTTGGTGGTGGGTACAGCTCTGCTAACGGTGATGATGGCGGAGCGCTATATCGCCCAGTCGGGGGCTGCTACCGGCGAGTTTTATGTGCTGTTGCTCACCGCCACCGTGGGGGGCATGTTCCTCTCCGGCGCTACCGATTTAATTATGGTGTTTGTTGCCTTAGAAACTCTGGGCATCGCCAGCTATCTGATGGCCGGCTACACCAAAAAAGACCCTCGCTCCTCTGAGGCCGCCCTGAAGTATCTGTTGATCGGGGCCAGTAGCACGGCGATTTTTCTCTACGGCATGTCACTGCTGTACGGCCTGTCGGGTGGGCAAACCCATCTGGAGGCGATTGCGCTGCACATGGGGGATTCAGGCTTGGCGGGGATCATTGCTTTGGTGCTCTGCATCGGCGGCATCGGCTTTAAGTTGGCAGCCGTCCCTTTCCATCAGTGGACTCCCGATGTTTACGAGGGATCCCCAACTCCGGTAGTGGCATTCCTATCGGTGGGATCCAAGGCGGCAGGGTTTGCGCTGGCGGTACGGTTTTTGGCAACGGTGTTCCCGGCCATGACCGAAGAGTGGCACGCTGTGTTCTCAGTGCTGGCGATCTTGACCATGGTGCTGGGGAATGTGGTGGCGATTACCCAAACCCGCCTGAAGCGGCTCCTCGCCTATTCCTCAATTGGGCAAGCGGGCTTTGTCATGATTGGGCTAGTGGTGGGGACAGAGGCGGGCTACGCCAGCTTGATCTTCTACCTACTGGTGTATTTGGTCATGAACCTGGGGGCCTTCCTGTGCATTACCCTGTTCAGCCTCAAGACCGGCACCGACGAGATTAACGAGTATAGCGGCCTTTACCAGAAGGATCCCTTCCTGACCTTGTGCTTGAGCATTTGTTTGCTCTCGCTGGGTGGGCTCCCCCCTCTGGCGGGCTTTTTCGGCAAGCTGTATCTGTTCTGGGCCGGTTGGCAAGCGGGAGCCTATACCCTTGTGTTGGTGGGGTTGGTTACCAGTGTGATCTCCATCTACTACTACGTGCGGGTGGTGAAAACGATTGTGGTGAAAGAGCCCCAGGAGATGTCGGTTTCGGTGCAAAACTACCCGGAGACCAACTGGCAAGAGGAAGGCATGCAAGCTCTGCGGGTGGGTATGGTGTTGACTCTGGTGGCGACCATCTTTGCCGGGATCCTCTCCAACCCCTTGTTTACCCTCTCCACCCAGGCGGTGGAGGAGAGCCCGTTCTTGGGCTTCCCGACGGCGCAAGCCCCCTTTTCAGAGGCGGCCCGTCTTCAGGCGGTAGTGGATTTCAAGGATCCATCAAGCTAACCACAATACGGCGATTCTGTTTGCCTTTGCTTTCAATCTTGCTCACCAGCAACTGGCCAATTTCCCCGGTTGCCCGCACGTGAGTGCCGCCACAGGGTTGCAAATCTACCCCTTCAATGTCCAGCAAGCGTACCCGCCCTTGTCCCGTCGGCGGCTTAACCGACATGGTGCGCACCAAATTAGGATTGGCCGCTAGCTCTTCATCGCTCACCCAGCGGGGCTGCACCCCATGATTCCCCTGCACCAGTTCATTCAGGCGGGCTGTCAGGGTTTCCTTGTCGGGTTTGTCTCCAGGGATATCGAAGTCCAAGCGGCTCTTGCTTTCCCCCACTTGTCCCCCCGTCACTCCACCCTCTACCACCGCACAGAGCAGGTGTAGAGGCGTGTGCATGCGCATGTGGCGATAGCGGCGTTCCCAGTCAATGCGAGCGGTGACTTCATCCCCAATGTTCAGGGACGGGGATCCCTCAGCTGGGACATGGACAATGCCTGTTTCCCCCTTTTGAGTATCGACAATCGAGATGACGCGACCATCGGCTGTGATCAGGGATCCCGTATCTCCGGGCTGCCCGCCCCCTGTGGGGTAAAAGACCGTTCGATCCAACTGGATCCCAGTATCCACAAGGGCGATCACCTTAGCTTGGCAGGTAGTGAGATAGGCATCCGCCCGAAACAGTTCTTCCGTCATGAGAGATGCAGTCATAGGGTTACAACCTGCTCTTCACCATAGCTGAAGAACCCGTCGGGATCCCTGAGGCTAAGTCAGGGCTTGCCGGGCCTTAGCGGAAATCCACTCGCTGATGAACACAGAAACAAAGATCACCAGCAGGATCAGACTCACCTGATTCCAGCGCAGGGTGTTGATGGAAGCATCCAGCTGTAGGCCAATGCCACCCGCACCCACCAGACCCACCACCGTGGACTCGCGCAAATTGATGTCCCAACGGTAAACCGTTACCCCGAGGATATTGGTGATCACCTGTGGCCAGATGGCGTAGCTCAGCACCTGAGCCCCACTGGCCCCCGTCGAGCGAATTGCTTCCACAGGCTCCTCGTTGATTTCCTCGATGCCTTCATAGATCAGCTTGCCCATAAAGCCAACCGAGCGCAGGGCAATGGCTAAGGTTCCCGCCAAGACCCCCGGTCCAAGGATGATCACCAGGATCAAAGCCCAGATTAGGGAGTTCACCGAACGAGTACCCACAATGATGAACAGGGCGATGTAGCGAACCAGTAGATGAGGGGTGGTATTGCGAGCCGCTAAAAACGCCACCGGCACCGAAATCACAAAGGAAAGAACCGTACCCAACGTGGCGATGGTGAGAGTATCCCAAAGGGGCCGCCAAAGCTGCGACATATAATCCCAACGGGGTGGGATCCCCCGTGCGAGCATTTCTCCCCCCTGGCGCGGTGCATCCAAGACAAAGCTCCAGGTGGTTCGCTCGGCAATGAACTTGGCACAGGCAAACATCACCAACAGCAGCAGCAACCAGAAAGCGTATTCAATCAAGGTTTGCTTTTGATTGCGCCACTGCCAGGTTTTCATCCCATTGCTTTCTAGAACAGGCATTATTGCACCCTCTTGCGAATCCAACCGGAACTCAATTCCACCACCATCACCAAGGCAATAATCATGAGGATGATGGCCGAGGCGGTGTCGTAGTCGTAGCGACGGAGGGAAGTATTCAGGGTAGAGCCAATCCCACCCGCTCCAACAATCCCCAGAATGGCCGCCTCACGAATGTTGATGTCGAAGCGATATAGGGTCAGGCCGATCATGCGGGGCAACACCTGCGGCACGACAGCGTAGCTGACCATTTGTAGCCAGGAGGCTCCCGTAGAACGAATGGCTTCCACCTGTACCGCATCAATTTCTTCGATGTCTTCCGCCAGCAGCTTGCTGAAAAAGCCCACACTGCCAAAGGTGAGGGTGAGCACCCCAGCAAAAGGCCCAAAACCAAACATGACCACAAACAGAATGGCAATGATCACCTCTTGAAAAGTGCGGGACAGGGCAATCAGGCCACGGCAAAATAGATAGACCGGCACCGGCACCAAGTTGCGGGCAGCACCAAACCCCACCGGAACCGCGACGATGAACCCCGCCACCGTAGAAATGGCGGCCATGGTCACACTTTCCATCATGCCGGTGAAGATCAGGTTGCCACGGGTGGTGAAATCGGGCTGCAAAAAGGCCAACAGCAGACGACCGCTGCGCTCAAGGCCGCGCGATACTCGGGCTGCATCGAAGTTGAGGGTAGAAAGAGCAAAGATCAGGTAGAGGATGCCCCCCACAATCAGTCCCCAACGAACCCAGGGATTCTTAATCAGAGGTGGCGGTGACCACTTCCGCCCGCTCAGTGTTGTTGCCTGTGCCATGTTCTACTCCACAATGCTGACGGCTGCTTGTCAGGGATCCCTGTCGATGGATGGCCCGTTAATGGGCTGCCACCCCTGCCGAAACGGATTCAGCCTCTTCCAAGTCTTGGGCGGGGCCAGAAGCATTCCAGTCTTCTTCGCCGTAGATTTCATTCAAGACACTGGGGGTGAGGCGATTGGGCGGGCCATCATAAACCACTTCTCCGAAGCGCAAGCCGACGATCCGCTGGGCAAACATCTGCGCCAAGGGCACATCGTGAATGTTGATGATCACCGACAGGCCCCGCTCAGCAGCCAGCTCATTGATCAAGCGCATGATTTGACGGGAGGTTTTCGGATCCAAACTGGCGGTTGGCTCATCCACCAAGAGCAGTTCTGGGTTTTGCAGCAGCGCCCGGGCGATCCCCACCCGTTGCCGTTGTCCACCGGATAAGGCATCGGCTCGCTTATCAGGAAAGTCCGACAGACCGACCCGATCCAACAGCCGGAATGCTTCATCAAGGGTGGCCTGAGGAAACTTGCGGAACCAACTTTGCCAGAAATTGACGTAGCCCAGTTGCCCGGAAAGAATGTTTTCCATTACGGTCAGGCGTTCCACCAAAGCATATTCCTGGAAGATCATGCCGATTTTGCGCCGCGCTTGCCGCAACTCACGGGTGTTCAAGCGGGTCAGATCCACTCGATTGAGCCAAACGCTACCACTGGTGGGTTCCACCAAGCGGTTGATGCAACGAATCAGGGTGCTTTTCCCGGCTCCCGAAGGGCCAATTAAGGCCATCACCTGACCATCCGGCACCTCTAGGGTCACACCCTTCAAGGCCATATCGCCTGTGGGGTAACGTTTGCTGAGGGAGTCGATACGTAGCATCTTGATAACCTACTTTGGGTGGACACTTACAGTTGCGGGCCTTCCAGAACCAGAGCCTTGAGAGGTTTGAGAGAACTTTTGAAACTTTTGAAATAAGAAGGGATCCCCTATGACTTACCCTCAAGAAGGGATCCCTGGCTTCCCTTTTCAACCCCTATTGGGGCGGGGCATTTTCCTGAATCAAGCGAATCACTTCCCAATCTTCCTTGTAGGTAATGGGGACAAAAGCAGCGCGGTCAAAGGCCTCAGCCAATTTGGTTCCCGTAAAGTCAAATGTATAGAATGCTTCACGGATTTTCGCTTGCAGATCCGGATCCAAATTGTGAGCGTAGCCAAAGGGGCCGCTGGGGAAGGTCGCAGATTTATAGAGCGTGCGGAACTGATTACACTCCACTTGTCCGGCGATGCACATGCGGTTCAGCACATCATTGGCAATGGGGGCTGCATCGTAGTCTTCGTTGTACACACCTAAAATCGAGTTTTCGTGGCTACCGGAGAAGTTGGCTTCGTAGTCCACACCATCCTTAAAACCAGTTTCTGCCTCGATCAAAATGCGCGCGCTGATGTAGCCGGAATTGGAAGAGGGCTGGGTGAAGGCAATGCGTCGGCCTTTGATGTCTTCCAGTTTTTCCAGGTCACTGTCGATGCGAGTGATCACTTCCATTTCGTAGCCAAAGCTGCCGTCTTCCTGAGCAAAAATGGCGAAGGGCACATAGCCTGCTTGGTTGACAGCGCGAGGGGTACAGCCAGTGCAAGTGCCCATAATGTGCAGGCGTCCAGCCCGCAATGCCTCTGTTTGGGCGGCCTCGGAATCCACGGGTACAAATTGCACCTCTCTGCCAGTCACTTGCTTGAGGTAGTCGGTGAACTCCTGCCAAGTTTCTGAATAAACAGCGGGATCCTCGGAAGAGGTGTAGGAGATGAGCAAGGTGTCAGGATTAACAATTTGAGCGGGATCCGTCGGAGTATCCGCCACCAGATCCCCATCGGCATCACAGTAGCGCTCATCCATGCCCGCCGGGCGAGGGCAAGATTGAGCCTGTGCCGATTGGTAGCCTACCATCACTGCGATTAGAGCAGCCAGGGCAAGGCTTTTGGATAACAGACGAGTCACAGAGTGAGACGCCAACATTGCAAAAAATCTCCTAGCCGAGATGAAGTCGAGGCCGAAAAGGTTGAGTTTATCAAGCACAAGCAGGTGAAGCTATTCATTCAAAACACAGAGCCATATCAGGTCAAATTCAGAACAAATCAATACCAACAGAGCCCTGAAGACTCTGCAAGACTCACAATGCTTAACGAAACTCAATAACACAGTAGCGCTGTTTGGCAAAATTCAAGATAAGACGAGTTTAATGAAAGGTTAAGAGTGGGTTATTAAGCACCAATGCCACTTTTGTTGGGCTTGAAGCCACACTCTAAACTTCTGTAAGCATTGCGATTTTGAGTCAGGGATCCCCTGTTCAGGCCCGGGTCCACTTGGGATCTTTGGGGCACTTAAGATCCCAAAAGGTTTGCCTGAAAAGCAAAAACCATCCCAACGAGATTGAGATGGCTCATGAACTTTGCTGTTGAGGTCACGTTGCAGTTAAGAGTGATTTAAGAACGGGTTGGGTCCTGTGAAGGTTGACCCATCAGCGCCCCCCAATCACGCCGATGTAGTTGGTGACCCATTCGTAGTAGGGCACACAGTCCATCCGGCCATCGCCACAGTCGGCCACTGGAGTTTTCCAAAAAGAGATTTTTTCAAAGTTATCAATGCCATTGGTTTGGCATCCCTCCGGCCCTAGTAGCTCGCTCGCCTGACAAGCCGCAGGCACCACCGGCACCGAACCAAACCAAGCCGCCAAATCCCCCTGCACTTTCGGGTTTAAGGAATGCTCCATCCACAGGTAGGCGCAGTTGGGATGTTTGGCCGTAGAGCTGAGCATGGTGGTATCTGACCAACCGGTGGCTCCCTCTTCCGGAATCACGCTAGCAATGGGCTGTCCCTCGTACTGCAACAGGTTCACCTGGAAGGGCCAAGACCCAGAGGCCACTACCCCTTCGTTGACAAAGTCGTCCACCTGCACCGCCGCGTCGTGCCAGTAGCGACCAATCAGTTGCCGTTGTTGCCGTAACAGATCCAGGGCGGCATCAAATTGCTCGCGGGTCAGCTCGTAGGGATCCGTGATGCCCAGCTCCGGTCGGTGGGCCTTCAGGTAAAGGGCGGCATCGGCAATATAAATCGGCCCGTCGTAGGCTTGAATGCGACCTTTGTTGGATTTGCCATCCGCCAGCATTTTCTCTTCAAACACCACATCCCAACTGGTGGGCGGTTCTCGAAAGGCTTGCGTATTGTACATCAGCACATTGGATCCCCATTGGTAGGGAACACCGTAGTGTTTGCCCTCCACGGTATGCCAGGGGGCATTCTGCAGGCGTGGGTCAATCGTGTCCCAACTGGGGATGAGGCGCGGATTGATTTGTTGCACCCGTTCCCCTTTGATCAGCCGCAGGGTGGCATCCCCAGAGGCGGTCACCAGGTCAAAGCCCCCCTCGTTCATCAGGGCCACCATCTCATCGGAGGTTGCCGCCACTTTAACGCTGACCTTACAGCCGGTCTCTTGCTCAAAGCCGGTCACCCAGTCGTAGGCGGGATCCGTTTCGCCCCGTTCGATATAGCCCGCCCACGCCACAATCGAAACAGCTCCTTCTGGACGGCCCAATCGATACAGGGGACCACGGGCTGCATGAGCGGAATAGGGGGTGAGCAACACGGCCAGCAGAGCCAAGCCCAGCGCGAGCAGGAGGGTTAACCCCAGGCGTAACCACAGGCGGGGTGGCACTGGCCGTAATTTGGCCCGTAGGGGGGGTAATGGGTTGAGGTTGGCGATCACAGACTTCTCCCAGGCAAAGACCGAGCTGGTTTAAGGGTAGATCATTCTTCCGGGAGGATTCTGCCCCTTCGAAAACAATATTCAACTTCCCGCAGGGTTTTCCCCAGGGGGATCCCGGTAGAACTGGGCAGCAGAACGCCCTTCACCGCTGCTTCTTCAAGAGTCTGCGAGCAAGAGTCTACGGATCAATGGATCAATCAAGCCCGTAAACTACTATACTTGCATTATGGAGAGCCTAGATGCCTTCTAGGTTGACATTGAGGAAGCGGGCGATTTCTGCCGCTTGGTTTTCGATCTCGGCTAGGGGGGGTGGCTGACCCACTCCCGTGAGGGGGATATCCCCACGCCCTTTCACCCGCAAGTAGATGGCCCGACGGGGGTTGAGTCCTTCCCTCAGTTCCACCCGCAGGCTCTGCACATCGGCAAAATCATACTCTAGGCGCACCTCACGGTTTTTTCCCGGAAAGCCTTGCCGCACCAAGGTTACCTTTTGGGCCTGACGGTCGAATTCGTTGTAGCCGCCCCCCAGGTTCCAGTACAAACTCAACCATTGGTACAGCCCCGCCAGGGATCCGAGCACCCCGTAAAAAAGCATGGCAATGCCCTGGGGAATGAACACCAAGGCCGCTGGATCCGAAAACGGCAGCAGGTTTTGGTGAAAATAACTGGAGAGTCCTGCCAAGGTGAAGCCCAACCCACCCCCCGTCAAGGCCACTGCCCAAAAATAAACGCTGGCCCGCCGCGATCCGATTACGGTGTAACGCAGCACATCAGCAGAACGGGTTTCGGGAACAGTTGTGGACACGGGCGGGATCCCTACAGGCTTTCCGGTTTTTTCATCTTAAGCCGCAGTGGCCCTCCCTCACAGAATTGCGCTCAGCCGTAGCTTAACCTTCCCCAAGCCGACAGCCAAGACAGCTTCGCGAGGCTCCTAAAGGAGCAATTTGTCTGCCAAGCTAAAAGAAGGCTTCTGTTCCTTCCTCATCCGTGTGACCATGAGCAAGAGCGTTCTTTCCTCCCCTGTTTCTCTTCGCTTTTCCCGCTGGTTCTCGGTGGGTTTGCTCACCCTCGGCCTGCTGGGGCTACGGGTTGATGCCAATCCGATCGAAGTGTTGCCCACCCAATTTAACCGCGAAGAACAGACCAGCATCGATGTTTACCAGGCAGCCAGTCCGGCAGTGGTGACCATTGGCAACGGTCGTGGCACTGGATCGGGCACGTTTATCCGTCCTGAGGGCTTAATCCTGACCAATGAACATGTGGTGAGAGGATCCCGCAATGGGCAGGTACAGGTGCGCACAGCCGACGGGTCTACCTACACAGGTGATGTAATCGCGGTGGATCGGCTCAATGACTTGGCTCTGGTGCGCTTGCGGGACACGGGCGGCGCGACTTTTCCCACGGTGCCCTTGGCTTCAGAGTCTGGCATTCGCGTTGGCCAGCAGGTGTATGCCATTGGTAGCCCTTTCGGCCTATCAGGAACCCTGACTACCGGCATTCTCAGCCGCATTGCCCCCAATGGCGATTTGCAAACGGATGCCGCCATTAACCCCGGCAACTCCGGCGGGCCTTTGCTGAACTCCCGTGGCGAATTGATCGGTGTCAACAAGGCGATTCTTACCTCTGGACGGGGAAATCTGGGAATTGGCTTTGCCACCAGTGCTACCGTTGCACAAGCCTTCATTGCCCAAAACCTGAACAATGCTCCCCTGGTTGCTAGCCAGCCAACCGGGCCGCGCTTGGGGGTGGCGGTAGATCCCCAAACACTGGTGATCCAAGAGGTACAAACGGGATCCCTGGCCAGCCGAATCGGCCTACAACCGGGGGATCGCCTGGTGGGGCTGAATGGTCGCCGTTTGGCCAATTTGGAACAGTTGCTGGATTATCTGGATACTCGACCTCGATCGGCTCGGCTGACGATTGGGCGTGGGCGGCAACTGGCGGAGATCCCAGTGCAGTTTTGAGAAGGGGTGATGTCCAGATCCATCCGGATGAGATCCGGATGGATGGCTCACCCAGGGAGTTCACTGGAGTTCACTAAGGTTGGGATTCACTGGGGGTGATGATTTCCCCTGGAGCCGCTTCTGGAGGGCTAGGACGCGCCGGGTTTGTCGCCCGTTCTGCAGGGGTGGGATCCGGGCTTGGGTCAGGCTCAGGGTCAGCCGTCTGCTCCGGCTCTGCTGGAGGGGGGGAGGGCTCGGGTTCTGACTCGGATTCTGAGGATTCTGGCGATTCTTGCTCGGGAGTGGGATCTGGCAAGGAGGGGGCTGGGGTCTGCAGTACGGCGTCTTGAGCAGTTCGTTCCCCAAAGGCCGACAGAGCAATGGCTGCTTCTCCCCGGCTGACCGGCTCGAAGGGGTTGAAGGTGCGAATCGGGCCAAAGGTGCGCAACACTGTCGAGGCATTGTTGAGGCTGCGATCCGCCACCAAGGGGGCAACGGCTTCGGCAGGGATTTGGGCGACATCCGTAAAACCCCACCCTTCTTCCAATTCCTGCCGGGATCCCTTCACCTGGCCGGGGGGCAGATCCAGGGGTGCCTTCATGCGGATCAGCTCAGCCCGCGACAACAGACTATTGGGGCGAAACTCCTGATGGGCATCGCCGTCGATCAAGCCAGCGGCTCCTAGGGCTTGAATGTAGCGAAAATGGGGATCCTCTTCCGGAACATCCAAAAAGATCGGGCGCTCTGATGCGGATCCGAGACGGATCTGGCGGCTCGGCTCATCGGCATGAATGGCATTGTTGGCCAGCACCAACCAGCGGGCAAATTCGCCGCGACGGATGCTGCGCTGTGGCTGAAATTCGTTGCCAGTCAGATCGGCAAACACCCCCAATTGATCCAACCTGTTCACGGAACGGGCCACCAAGGATCCCGCCTCCAGATCGACAAAACGACCGCTGCTTTCTGGGGAGAGGGGAGGGGAGGGGGAGACTGTGGCCACCCCAGTGGGCTGAGGGCTGGACAGGCCAGGAGAAGGAAGTGGGGTTGGGCTGGACGAGAGTTGAGGTGTTGAGGTCGCAGGAGATGCCGCTGGCACGGCCGGCTGAACCACCCGCCCCAGTTGCTCTCCCCACTCGGTACCCTGACAGGCCGATAGCAGACCGATTAGGGAGAGCACACCACTGAGCCGGAGCCAGCGGCAGCCCTTACGTTGAAATCGGCTGGGCTGATAATCTAACAGATGGTTTAACACTTTATTTTTCATTGGGCCCATTTGCGGCTAAAGTCCTCCAGCACATCCAGCAAGTTGAGTAGACTTTGCATCGGCAGCAGATCCGCTAGAGGCAATTCTTTACGCCCACCCCCCAGCTTCACTGGGATCCCTTGCAATACCTGGGTCACAGCTGCCTCATCTACCTTACCGGCCATCACCTGTGGAGCCAGCCGTTCTGCCAAAAGTATGTGCAAATTGGCATCCCGCAGGTAGAGGTGCCAGCGGGCTACATCCATGTAAACTTCTGCGCCAATGGTGGCAGCCAATTGCTCAATTTCTAGGTTGCTGGGCATTGTGGCCATCGCTCAGCTCCGTTGTCTTTTGGTGTTCGGATTTGCCCACAGTCACAGCATAACCTGGGCTTATGGGGAGCTAGCAGCAGAGCGGTTGGGCAAGGGTAGGGCAAAGCTGTCTTGCAGCTGCCGCAGCATCAGCAGGTGTTCTAGGGCTAAGCGATCCCGTTCGGTGCGCAATTCGCTCAGTTGGGCCTGAATCTGGCGGAGGTCAGCTTCGCTGGAGCTCCAGTCTTGTAGAAGGCGATAGAGGCGCTCCTGTTTGTCAGCGATTTGTGCGTTGAGGCGGGCTAGCTGTTGGCTAAATTCCACATCCATTTGTTCTGCCAGATCTGCATCCGGCAACAGGGCCAAGCGATCCAGGTGAATACCCAGATCCGCCAACGTCGGAGGGGGTGGATCCAGCTTTTCGAGGAGCGGAAACCGGGAGAAGGGGAACAACTCCGCCTCTGCACTGGGCAACGCAGGCTGCCACCGCTCTGGGGTAGGAGTTTGCGGGCGAGCCATGGGGGTGGTGAGGCGAGGTAATCGCCCTGGAAAAGGTAGATCGTTGGGGGGAGGGGTGGATTCGGATCCGGGTTCCTGAGCCTCAAGAGAGGATTCCGATTGCTCTGAGTCCTCTGAAGAGTCCTTTACAGAGGGCAAGTGGGGCTGTAACGGGGATGGGCTTGCTTCAGAAGTCGGGATCCCGTGGGTCGAGTGGCGCGTGTTGGAGTTGAGCTGGGCCTGCACATTCCCAGCACCCAGGCTGTACAGACCCAGGCATACCCCCAAGCCCCAAGCCCAGCGAACCCGTCTTGCCACACCACCTGTCTGGGTCATCCTTAGGGCACCTCAGCTCCACCTGTGGAAGCCACTTCAAACAAAATCGAGTAAGCGTCTTGCTTATACCCCGGCTCGAAGAGGTAGCGTTGCGCCACCCGGGCAGAAGCCGGCACAATCGCCACCCGCACCGGCGGCTCCTCCAGCGATACCAACGGCTGTGGGTGGTACCAACGCCAACCCGCCCAGCCCGCCCCTGCCAATACCAGCAGGGCTGCTGCCACTTGGCCCCAAGGGTTATGACGCCGCCGCTGCCGGGATCCCCAGCCCAGATGAACCACCGGAGCCTGATCCAATTTGTCGAAAACGCGGCTGATCAGCATCTCCGTTTCGGTGCTGTCCATCGTCGGCACTTCCAGGTTAGCCAACCCCGCCTGCAAAGCGGCCAGCTGGCTATACAGTTGCCGCCCTTGTGCATCGGTTGCCAGCCAATCCTCCACCTGTCGAGCCTCTTGGGTCGACAATTCCCCATCCAGATAGGCGCTCAACTGCTCAAAGCGTTTGTCCACTGCCGGTAACTCTGGGGGCGAATCAAGCGGGGGATCCCCCCGGTTAGGGTTAAAGTTGCCGCGAAACATGTTCATTCACCATCTAGATAAGGTTTCAGGGTGGATTGCAAACGGGCGCGGGCACGAGCAATGCGAGACTTGACTGTACCCAGAGATACGCCTGTAATTTCGGCAATCTCCTCGTAGGCCATACCCTGAATCTCCCGCAGCAGGATGGTTTGGCGAAAGGCTTGAGGGAGATCCCTGACCGCTTGGTGCAATTGCTCGTAAAACTCACAGGTGGTGAGGTGGTCGTGGGGACTGGGGCTCTCGCTGGGGAGTTCCCATTCCATCTCGCTATCCCGCATTTGAATCGGGGCATCGAGGGAGAGAGGCTGTTGTTGCCGCTTGCGCTTGCGCAGTTCGTCGTAAAAAAGGTTGGTGGCGATTCGACCCAGCCAGCTGCGGAATTTAACGGGTTCCTGCAGTCGCTTCAGGTGGCGATAGGCACGAATCCACACTTCCTGAGCCAAATCGTGCCGGTCATGCCAGTCGGGTGCCAGATGATAAAGCACCTTATCCACATGCCCTTGATAGCGACGCATCAGCTCTGCAAAAGCCTCGCGGTGGGGCTGGGATCCCTGCTGACAAAGCAGCACCAGATCCAAATCAGTCAGCTTTTCGGGCCGCACAGGCACGCTCGTCACCAAAACCGACCAAGGCTGGCAACTGATTTCGCTGAGGGCAGCATTCATAGGCATTCATGGGGTGAGAAGCAACAGCAGAGGGATCCCCTCCTGGGCAGAACCTCTGTTTCTTGGACGAAATGGGAGAGTAGGGGTTCCCCCAGTTCCGGAACCTCCCTCGAACAGCTAAGGCAGGCTCAGGAGCAATGGCCACGGGATTATACGGACAAGACCACCTGGACAAGACGATTCCCTCCCGGATCTTGGCACAAGCTGCGAGACTACAGGCTGACCCACTAAGTGCACTTTTGCAGGATAGCCCTTGGCTTGGCAACTGGGCTACAGTGAGCTTGCCCCGGGTCTGGAAGCTACTACCGCATGACTGCTAATTCTCCTGTTTCCACCTCATTGGCTGCTGTTCTTGCCGAGCTAAAAGCGGTGCCGATGTTGGCACAAATCTCGGCGGCCTCTCTGCAATGGCTGGGATCCCAGGTGAAGTTGCGGGAGGTCTCAGCAGGACAAGCCCTGTTCATGCAAGATGCCTGGGGCAGTGTTGTTTATCTGATGCTTTCCGGTTGGGCGAAGGTGCGACGAGCGGTGCGGGTACGCGATGGAGAGTCCGTGCAGGATAACTCCAAAACCCTCGCTATTTTGGGGCCAGGCTCCTGGGTGGGGGAAATGGCGGTTTTGGATGAAGCCCCCCGCTCTCGGGATGTCCTGGCCCTAACAACGGTGCGGGTAGCCGGGATCCCGGCTGCGATTTTCAGTGAATTGATGATCCAAGAGCCGCAATTGTGTTATCAACTGGCCATTAGCCTCTCCCGCCGCCTGCGCCTGACCAACCTGCAGGCGGATCTCAGCCAGCAAAGCCCACCGGTGCGCCTAGTCCATACGCTGGTGCAACTGGGGGAAGCCTTCGGAGAGAAAACCCCTCAGGGGGTACGCATCTTTCACCCACCCCTACAGGATTTGGCGGATATTAGCCAAGTTAGCCTCGAGGCGGCAACGGCGGTGTTAGATCGCTTTATTCGGCAGGGGGTTGTGAAGCTATTGCCAGACCAACAATCCCTGCTATTGGTGCAGTATGCCAAGCTGGTGGAAGCCACCCGCCTGCTGTAGAGGGTTTCCTAAGAATTTTCACAAACCGGTCATGCGCCCCCAACCCATTCCTCCACAACCCGGACAGGAATCCGTCTGGGATTATCCGCGCCCACCCCGCCTAGAACCCACCTCAGAATGGGTGGAAGTGATCTTTAACGATCAGCGGATTGCCAAAAGCCAAAGCTGCTATCGGGTTTTGGAAACCAGTCACCCGCCGGTGTACTACATTCCTCCCGCCGATATTCAACTGCAGTACCTCCAGCCCAGCCCGCGCACCTCCTTCTGCGAGTTTAAGGGATCCGCCCGCTATTGGACGGTACAGGTCGGCTCCCAAACCGCGGTCGATGCGGCCTGGAGCTACCCGGATCCCAGCCCAGCGTTTTTACCCATCCGCGACTACCTCGCCTTCTATCCGGGCCGGATGCAGGAGTGCCGGGTAGAGGGAGAACTCGTGCAGCCGCAACCGGGGGGTTTTTACGGCGGCTGGATCACCGCCAAAGTGGTGGGCCCTTTCAAGGGCGGGCCGGGCAGTTGGGGTTGGTAAGCCCAGAGTTGATCCCCATCTGGGAGCCTCAGTCGAAATACCGATTCTAAGGGAGGGGATCCCTTTTGCCGAGGAAAAGGACTAAAGTAAATCTGATTCGGGTGAGTTGTCCTCAACCAAGGGATCCCGCTAAGGGTTATTCAACCCACTTAGGGCTGCCGCACAGAAACGGAGTCTTGCAGGTTGCTATGGGGTGTCCTGAACGTTGGGGCACACGAAAGGAGAGGACAAGCTTCCGGTGATTCAACAGGAGAGCAGACAAAGACCATGACGGTGCGGGTGGCCCTCGACTACTATCGGGTTTTGATGCTGTCGGCACGGGCAGATGAGCATCAGATTGAGCAAGCTTATCAGGAACGGCTCGAACTCAAGCCAGGAGAGCGTTCTTGGTTATTGCAGTTCTCGCCTGAGGCGGTGGAGAGTCGAGCCCAGTTGATCCAAGAAGCAGCGGCTGTGCTGCTCAACCCAGAGGCAAGACGCAACTACGATGAACACCTCACTCCGGCGGATCCCACTTTGACGGTGGAAGAGTCACTGCTGCCCGGAGTGCTCTGTTTGCACTGTGAATCCGGTGAGTATCAAGCCGCCTTGGATTTGGCGCAAGCGATGTTGGATCAGGGGCACCCCGCCCGTTTCGATGCGATTTTGTCGCGGGCCATTGGTCGTTTGGAGTTGGGGCGAGAAGCCTGGCAGCAGGGATCCTATGAAGAGGCTGCCCTTTCTCTGCAGGCCGGTTTGGCAGAGCTAGAGGAATACCAGGCGTTTCCACAAATGCAAGCGGAGATCCGGGTGGATCTGGGCAAGCTGCGCCCCTATCGCGTTTTGCAACTTCTCAGCCACGAACCCGATCGCGCAGCGGTGCAGAGCACCCTTGCTGAAGCCAGCAAGGGATCCTTAGAGGATCCGGCTCTGTTGCGGCAACAGGGACTCTCCCTCCTCAAGGCCATGTTGGATGAACGACGCGGCATTGAGGGTACTGGCCAGGATGGCTCCGGCCTCAGCACCGAAGATTTTCTGCGCTTTATCCAACGGGTGCGCCGTCAGCTCACCCTCAAGGAGCAACAGGAATTGTTTGAGCGGGAGGCTGAGCGGCCCTCCATGGTGGCGACCTACTTGGCGGCGCAGGTGTTGCTGGCGGGTGGCTACCTAGACAATCGCCCTGCTCTGGTCAGGCGAGCCCGTGGCTACCTGACTCGGCTGGCGCAGCGGCAGGATGTCCATCTAGAACAAGCCATCTGCAGCCTGTTGCTGGGTCGCACCGAGGAAGCCCTACAGCATCTACAATCAGCCCAAGAGGAAGAGGCGTTGCAGTTTATTGAAGAGCACTCCGCCGGATCCCCTGACCAACTGCCGGGGCTGTGCCGCTTTACGGAAAAGTGGTTTGAAGTGGAAGTCTTCCCGGAATTTCGGGATTTGGAAACCGCTCAAGCCACTCTGCAAGCCTACTTCGACAACCCTCAGGTTCAGGCTTACCTGGATGAGATGCCCAGCCGTGAAGACCCCCTGGAAGGGATCCCTGGGATGTTGTCTCCCCAATCCCCCAGCCCACCTCAGCCCCATTTACCCGCTATGGTTGGCCCGCGGGTTACGGAACAAACGCAGGAGTTGAATCGCCCCCCAAGTCCCTTACAACGGGGGGGAGCTCTGTCACCACCTACCACCCCTCTAAACACCCCTCGGATGGCGGATTTGCCCACCTATCCGAGTGCAGACGGGTTGGAAGGTCATCCCTATTCAGATGAACCTGAGATTCCCCCAGCCCGCAGTCGTGCCTCCTTTCGCGTTAGCGGGACGGAGTCCTATGACTTGGAGGGTCACCGCCGCAACCGCTCTGGGCCGAGAAGAAACCGTGGTCGCGCTGGCGGTGGGGATCCCTATCGCCCTGCCATTCCTGCTGGGGTTCGCCTTGCCGGGGTGGTGAGCATTGGCATCATTTCTTTGATCGTGATTTGGCAGATGTTACGGGGCCTATTCACCCCACCCCCAGCACCGCCAATTGAACAGCCGCAGGTGCAACTGGATGAGCCCCCGGTTGCCATTAACGACTCTGCCCAGCCAGAACCGACTCCGCCGCCGGAGCCAGAATTGACTGGCCCCCTAGCCGAATGGCAGGGGGTGCAACAGGTGCGGGTCATCTCGAATGATGGCATCAACATTCGCCAGCAACCTAGCCTGACGGGAGCCATTGTTGGGGCTGCCCCCCGTCAAGCTCTGCTGCGGGTGGTGGAGGTACAGTCTGGAGAAGGACAGGTTCCCGTGTGGTTGCGCATTGAGCGGGATGGGGCTCCCGGCGGCTGGATTGCCGCACAATCCGGTACCACTCGTTTGGTGGAACGACCCTGATGGGTCTGTGGCTCAGGTTCTGCTCCTCTCGCGGGGATAGGTAATACCCCTTTTTGCTCTTGTGGATATTCTGCGCAATGCCCCGCTTGGGGTTTATCTAGAAGAACCTCGAACTTGGCTGCATCGCCTCGATCCGCGCGTCAAGCTGTTCTGGCTGCTGAGTGTATTGCTCAGCCCAATCCTGGCCAGTAATGTCTGGCGCCTAGCCGTGGTGGTGGCCCTGTTGGTGCTGACAGCCGTGGCCCGCTTGCCGCGGCGGGTCTGGTCACGCCAGCTCTCGTTTGTGCTGGTCTTGAGCCTGCTCACCTTTGGGATTACGAGCTTGGCGCCGGATGGGTTGGGGGTTTCGCCGCAGCCGCAACGACAGGATGTGCAGGTGGTGGGCTATGGGTTGACCGGGATCCCCAGTTCTGAACCAGAAGAGGCAACCCGAGTGTGGATGGCCCAAACTCGCCGATGGCCGGCTCCCTACCGCTATCGTTTGGTTCATTTCTCCTTACTGGGGCGAACATTTCAGATCTCCCGCCGTTCTTTGTCAGTAGCGCTGCGGCTGGGCACACTCATGTTCACGCTGCTCTATGCCACCAACTTGTTTTTGCTCACCACTGCCTCCGAAGAGATTACGGAAGGGATCGGGCGACTGTTGCAGCCTCTGAAAGGTTGGGGCTTACCGATTGCGGAGGTGATCCTCACCCTAACGTTGGCCTTGCGCTTTCTGCCTCTGGTGATGGAGGAGGTGCAAAACTTGGTGCGGGCGGTGCAAACACGGGATGTACGCTGGGGAGCCCTGAGTTTCCGGGGCGGGATCCAAACCTTAATGGCGCTAGTGGAACGGTTTTTTGAGAATCTGCTGTTGCGGGCCGAACAGACGGCTACGGCGATGCAGGCACGGGGCTTAACAGGCCCAGATCACCCGCTGCGCTGGCACGCCCTGCAACTGCGGCGGCTGGATCGCTGGATGCTGGCTCTCCTGCCCTTATTTTGGTTGGTACGGATAGTGGGCTTCAGTCGGGTTTAGGTAAAGCATGAATGTCTAACAATCTAACAAGAGGCTGGCTCGGATCTGGCTTTAGTGACCTGATGAAATTTGACACTCCCCCGGTTAGAAACCGGGGGATTCTCCCTTCTAGCCCCTTGCAACCTTAGACTGCAAGGTATTCATGGAGTTCAGGGGATTGCCAACTACCCCATCCCCTGAGCCGACCCTGCCTATTACGGGCAGGGCTTCTTTTAGACTCAAAGGACACGAAAATCCGTCCCACCGAGCAATGTTTATTGCGGCATTCCAGTCCGCGTCACAGCAATACCCGTCCTGCCCGGTGAACAAATGCCCACTCCTTTTCCCAATCAATCCTGTCCTGTGGTCGGTTTTGGATGTGTAGGCAGCAGGACGTTTATGCAGCGTCCTACCCGCCATCTCCAGCTTGTAGGCAACCTTCCGCTCTAGGTCGTAGTACGACCAGGTGTGCCGTGACTTACCGGCATCAGAGCGAGCCTTCTGGCTCTGTCTGGATTGGCGGATACCTGAGAGGTCTTCCATCCACACATCTGCATTTACCGCATTGGCAAACCGCACAATGCGACGGCTAACGGTGTGGTTGACCGCCCTCATCCAACGGGCTTCTTTGCGCTCCAGTCGCTTGAGTGCTCGGTATTTACCCGCCTGCTGCAACTGGGCGCGACGCTTCTGGAAACGACGACGACGATAGGCTACCTCTCCACCCCCAAAAAACACCGCCCGACCCCAACGGGTGGCCGCCACCGCCAAACGGTTCTGCCCCCGGTCAACACCCAGCCGCTCCGTGCTGCTCACTTCGGGAACTTCCCAAGTGATAGATAGAACAGCATACCAAACCCCACGTATTTGCATCAGCTTCAAGGTTCCCCGTTCACAATCCTGCTCGGCCAGGATGCGCTCAAGACGCTCGGCATAGTAGGAACTGCTAACCTCAAGGGGAACCCGCTTGTCACCCTGAATTGTGGGGAAGCTCACTGAGTAGGTGCTGCCTATTTTGTGCAGCTTCCAGTTTTGGTTGTTGACCTCTGGCCAGAACACTTTGAAGTGTTTGACCCGCTGGCCGGCTTTCCCCTTCAGGACACGAATCACCTGGTTGGAGAGGGCCGACTTGAGTGGTGTCACCACTTTGGCGGTTGTCAATGCTTTTCGTTCCTTCGGACTGATGCGGAGCAGTTCGTTTGCCAGTTCGGTTGTCGCACAAACCGTCTGGTCGAACATCTCTGCTTTGACCACATTGAGGTCAAGAAACTTGAGCTTGAGTGTGGTGGTGACCCGTTTCATGGGGACTATTGTATGTACTATTTCTGTTGCTGAATAAATTCAGCCTGTGCGCTTATATCCCCCGGTTAGAAACCGGGGGCTTTACGCTGCTTTTCGTAACCTCACACCGCCGGTTTCGGTAGAAGACTGACTCGAAGACAGGGGATCCCTGGTGGCCGGTGAGTTCAGACGTGATGGCGCGAGTTCTCGGTGGAGACGCTAGCTAGCAACCATAAAGACTGGCAACCACTGACCGGGAACGCGACACAGAGGGATCCAGGATCCCTCCCTACTGCCGCCAAGCCAACACATATCTCTCTAGGGCCGCGAAGAAGGTGTAGAGCAAGATGCCCATAATACCGAGGGCAATCAATCCAGCAAAGGCCAAGGGCACATCAAAAGAGGAGCTGGCGGAGACGATCAAATAGCCCAAGCCACCATTAGAGGCTACCGTTTCTGAGATCACCGAACCCACAAACGCTGAAGAGATGGAGACCTTCAGCGAGGCAAACAGATAGGGCATACTGTGGGGTAATCCCACCTTGATAAAGATCTCCCAGGCACTCGCCCCCAGAGAGCGCAGCACATCCCGCATTTCCGTTTCAACTGTTTCTAGCCCCACCGCCACATTTACTGCTATCGGGAAAAAAGCCAACAAAAAGGCCGTAATGACCGCTGGGATCAAGCCCAAACCAAACCAGATCGCCAACAGGGGCACCAAAGCTACCTTTGGGATTGTATTAAAGCCCACCAGCAGCGGATACAAAGACAGATAGGCCAGGCGGGAACTGCCGATGATGGATCCCAGCAGGACTCCCCCTACCAAAGCCAGCGTAAAGGCCAGCACCGTCGAGCCCACGGTAATCAGGGAGTGGCGCATAATTACCTGGCTCCATTGGTTCATGGCGGCGATGATCTCAGTGGGCGCAGGCAAGATGAAGCGGGGAACGTTGAACAGGCGTACCCCCACCTGCCACAGCACAATGCTGAGGATGATGGTGGCAGCGGGCAGGATGATCGAAGCCGCTTTGGTATTTAGAAATTGGTCGAATGATTTCTTCATTGGGATCCCCCAGTGTTCGCAACAAGCCAAAACCTATCCAGAACCTTCAAAGCCCAAAAACCGGGATCAGTAGCTGCGGCGAATGTGTTTGCGCACTTCCGAAACCAGGTGGTGAAAGTCATCCGTCAAGCAGATCTCCAGTGGACGTGGGCGGGGCAGATCTACCTTAAGGGAAAAGATGATCTCGCTCGGGCGCGGCCCCATCACATAAATAGTGTCGGAGAGGAACACCGCTTCTCGCAAATCGTGGGTGATCAAAATGCTGGTACAAGCGGTGTGCATCCACAGCCGCTGCAACATTTCCCACATATCCTCGCGGGTGAAAGCATCCAGGGCCGCAAAGGGTTCATCCAACAGCAACAACTCCGGCTGATGAATTAAGGCGCGACACAAAGAAGCCCGTTGTCGCATGCCACCCGACAGTTGCCAGGGATAAGCATTTTGAAAACCATCCAAACCAACGGTTGCCAGTAGGTCGAGGGCAGATTTTTCGTGCTGGGCTAGATTTTGTTTGAAGGTGCGCTTGTGGGGCTGAACTACCTCCAGAGGCAGCAGCACATTTTTTAGGGTGTTGCGCCAGGGCAGTAGCACCGGGTTTTGAAAGGCCATACCCACATTTTTCAGGGGGCCATTGATCGGTTGCGATTGAAAGTAGATGGTGCCACCGTGGTTGGTATTCAAACCCGAAACCATTTTCAGCAGCGACGTTTTGCCACAGCCACTAGGGCCGACGATGGAGACAAACTCAGAGTGCTCCACAGAAAAGTTGAGATCCCGAATGATGGTGACGGGAGCTCCTTTACCGGGGTATTGCAGCGAGACATGACGAAATTCCAGAACGGGCTGACCCGGGATCCCATGGCGGGTGCTGGGAGGGGATGACGGATCTTGGGCAACCATCTGAGACTCCAACATCGACTCAACTCCGGGTGTTTGCACAAAAGCACAGGACAGAAAAGGCTTAGTCTCTTAATCTTTTAGGGCCAGTCCTGCCATCACTACACCAGAGAGAGCAGCAGCTAACTGTGTTACCTGATACCTTACACTCCCCCAACCCTGCCCATTTTCCGGCAGCGGAGATGAGCCGGTTTGAGAGGGATCCCTTGAGATTCATCTATCGCAGAGAAAAAGTGAGAACAGAGCAGAGATTCATCACGGTTCAGGCCCCGTACCTACTGGAAACCCCACGGGCCTCTGACTGCCGAACAGTGCTGTGGAGTGGGGCTACTGATGTTCGAAGATGTTGCTAAAGCCCATCAAGTCCAGATCCACCAGCGTGGGTAAGTGTTGAAAACAACGCTGTGCCAAGTCCCAGCGCTCTTCCCGTTGCAACATGAGGGCTAGCTTATCCCGAACCGGGATCAAATACCGGACATCGTTGGCAGCATACTCCAGTTGCTCAGCAGAGAGAGCCTGTACGGATCCCCAGTCCGAGCTTTGGGCCGTTTTGTTTAGCTCCACCCCACATAGCTCATGCACCACTTCCTTAAGGCCGTGCTTGTTGGTGTAGGTGCGGGCCAGTTTGCTAGCAATTTTGGTGCAAAACACCGGCCAAACCGGGATCCCGAGATGATACAACAGCATACCCAGATCAAAACGGGCATAGTGGAAGATCTTTTCAATGCCGGGATCCGTCATCAACTGGGCCAAGCGAGGGGCTTGCCGGACCCCGCGACTCAGCCGCAGCAGCACCACCTCATCAGAGGCATTGGCAATTTGCACAACACAGAGCCTGTCCCGTTGCGGGATCAAGCCCATGGTTTCAGTATCTACTGCCAATCGGGTTTCGCCAGCAAGTGCCTCTAGAACCTCAGCAGAGAGATCCTCATCACAAACTTGAAAAGGCTGTAGGCCCACGCGGGATCCCTCAGTGCTCATTCAATCGCAAGTTTTGGATCTTACCAGCTGGACTTGACCACACCGGGTAGCAACCCCCTGTGAGCCATCTCCCGTAGGCTGTTGCGGGAGAGGCCAAAATCTCGGAAATAGCCACGCGGACGGCCCGTTTGCCAGCAGCGATTGCGCAGACGGGTGCGAGAACTGGCCCGAGGGAGTTTTTGCAGCTGGGCGTGCAGCTCCATGCGTGTGGCCTGATCGATCTCTGGATTGGCCATCTCCGCCTTCAGTTGTTGGCGTTTTTCCCGATACTTATCGACCAAGCGTTGGCGCTTCTTCTCCCGCTCGATCATGCTCTTTTTAGCCACGGTTCACTTGCTTCCCCGGATTTTTCAGCTTTACCAGGATAACGAGAACCTCACGGTTCAGGCAAGGGGATCCCGACCCAAAGCCAATCCAAGTCCCCTTTAAGAGAACCGCTTGATCTTATCCAGTCCAGGTGGCTTGCTCATAAGGTTCTTGCGCTAACTGATTTTGATCCAGAACAACCAGGTCAGGCCGAAAGGCAGTTTCAGTGCTCAACAGCCTAATCAAACAGCGGAAAGGAATCCCATAAGGAGCATGCTGCTGGTCAATAGCAACATTGAGCTTACGCCCGATGAACCCAGCAACCTCTTTCTTCATGAACACCAGTTGGCTCCAAATCGGTTAGCTCTCTATCGATCAGTTCATAGCGGGCGTTGTCTCCGTAGCGCTCCACGAAGTCTGTAACCATGAAAGACTTGGGAAGCGCTTCATTCCGCTGACGTGCCCCCAACTGAACCATGCAACAGACTCCATTTGGGTTCGTGAGCGTACTGTGATCGGGATGACAGGATTTGAACCTGCGGCCCTCTGCTCCCAAAGCAGATGCGCTACCAAGCTGCGCTACATCCCGGCTTGACTCTTGCGATTATGACAGATTCCCGCCGTTGGTGTACATGGGATTGGGGGCATTGCAGCCGAAAACAAGACTGATTTTGGGTTTAGGAGTTCAGCATCTTGGCCGGCATCACGATCAAGGTATTGCCTTGTCGTTCCACCACGTATAGATCTTGCCCCGCTTGAATTTCCAGGGTGGGGATGCTGCACTTGGCATTCCAGGTGGATCCGAGATAAGATACACGGCCCCGCTCACCCGCTGGGATAGCGGTTACTGCCCGGGCCTCCCGGGACTCTTCTAGTTGAGCCGATCCATGCGGCACCAATCGGCGGCTGAGGATGATAAACACAATCGACACGCCAATCCAGGCGGAAAACTGTACCCAGATCGGCAGCCCCAGATAAGCCAAAAGTCCTGCCAGAAGAGCCGCCAAGCCCACAGACCCAGCTACCAATTCCGGCAAAAACAATTCAGCTGCAATTAAAACCAATCCGATGATGATCCAGGGCAGAACCATAGCATCCAGGGATCCCACTGCATCCAGTATGGCCCAAAACCCCCCTATTCTTGGCAGGGATCCGCTCTGCTAGGATCCCGATGGCATGAGTTGATGGGATCTGATTTAGGGTTGAGAGCCGGGGAAATAGTTATCCAAAACCTTGAGGGGATCCGATTCTTCCGGGGGTAGGTTCTTGGTTTCGGCAATATTCATCAACGTATCCCAGTCGGTGCTCATGACAAAGGCAACCGCCTGACGAGCGGCTTCCCGGTGTGGACAAGCCTCGCCCAGGATACATCCATCTCTGCAAAGCGTGGCACAGTCATGCCCCGCCGGGGCAGCACCGATGCTACTGGGATCCGAGCCAGCCATAACGTCCTCTCCCGAATACGCTTCCTCTCCCTTCTAAGAATACCTGAAGAGAATCTTGCACTTGAGCTGGATCCTTGCCGGGGCGTTTAGCCTAAGTGAAGTCACAGAGGAGCATCCGAAACATGGAGTTCTCACAACTGCAAGAGCTGGTGGATCGGGCCTTGGAAGACAAAAAGCTCACCCGTCTGGAAATGGATCAAATTGTGACCGCCATCCGAGCTGATGGCAAAGTCTCCCCTGAAGAAGCGCAGTTACTCGATTCCATTCGCCAGATGGTACTGCGCCGCGAGATTCAGGTGGTGGAAACGGCCGACTGAGGGGGATGGGGTTAAGAGCTGGAAGAGGCAGGGCTCTCTTTTCGTAGGTAGAGGGTGACCTCACTGCGGTTGTGAAAGAGTTGTCGGGCTTTCACAACGGGGAAAGTGCCCTGCAAAATGCCCAGGGCTTGTTGAAGAACCTGCAGGCGGCAGTGACCCGGTAGCTTCAAGGTCATCACCCCAGCTCCCGCAGGCTCCAGATGGGGGGCAAACGCCACCATCAACCGGGCCGAGTCGCACCCATCCATGCGCATATCGTTGAGGATAAGGTGAAACTGGCCAGGATGACGGGCCAAATAGGCTTGGGCGCTGAGGCGACGATGATGAATACCCGGATCCTGAGCTAGGCGTCCATCCAACTCCGCCGGATCCACCGCCGTAACCTCTTGGCCATACTGTCGCAATACTCGCGTCCATCCCCCTGGTGCCGCCCCCAAATCCAAAGCTCGGCCTCCCCTTACCATCGGCACCCGAAACACCTGTAGGGCCTCGAGCAGCTTAAATTCCGCCCGGCTGATTTGCCCCGGATCCCGTCGGAAACGGTGGATCCCACCCGCCCAATTGGAGAGGTTTTGCGCTGCTTTGGATAGACCGATGAATACCCGGATCCCATCCGCCAAAGCCAGGATCAGGACCGAGAGAATTTGCTGGGGATCTTTGACCTCTAGGGGAGACCCTGTAGCTGAGATCACCTGCTCTGCCAAAGCTTGGTTCACCTGAAACGGCTTGAGATTCAGCTCCCCAAACAGGCGCGTCTGCACGGAAAAAGTCAGCGCAGGATCCAGGCTTTTCAATACTTCATCGTTTAGGCTCAGTTGGGGCAGAGTCAGGGATCCCTTTGAGCAGTAGTACTCCTGGTGAACGGGGCAGATATGGCGCAGGAAAATCGGGGGCGCCACCTGCCAATCTTGGGCAAGAGCGGCAAAAGAGCGTTGGCTACACACCCACACCAGACCGGGTGCGCTCTCCAGCCTGTGGACAGCAGCTTCCGCATCCGCCGCTTCAATTTCTCGGATCGCCAGCTCCAGGAACTCCGGGTTGGCAGTGCCCAGCCAAGTATGGGTGTCGGGTAGGGTTCTCAAGGGTTTTTAACGGGCTGTGAATCCCGGGGCGGGCCAACGCATATAGGGCAAAGAGGCGGCCACTTGTTTGATACGATCTTGAGCTGCCAACAATTGGCCCGTCGCATCCCAGGTGCCTTGTACCAGCATTTGCCGGGATCCCTCGGGCAAGTCCACAGGGGCTGTATGGCTCTCCCAGCTGACTTGCTTGGCCAACAAATCCAGGCTGAGCTGCAACTGTGGGTGGGCGGCAATCGCCGTTTGCAGGGTTTGGGCCACCTCCGGGCTGACGGTTACACAGGGGAGCCCCATTGCCAGACAATTGCCGAAGAAAATCTCGGCAAAACTTTCCCCCAGAATAGCGCGGATCCCCCATTTGGCAATTGCTTGGGGCGCATGTTCCCGACTGGAACCACAGCCAAAGTTAGCATTCACCACCAAAATCTGGGCCCCTTGGTACTGAGGTTGATCAAAGGGGTGCTGTCCTTGCTTCTGGGCGCGGTCGTCCGCGAAGACATGCTGACCCAAGCCATCAAAAGTAACGCACTTCAAGAAGCGGGCAGGGATGATCCGATCCGTGTCGATATCATTGCCCGGAAGCGGGATCCCTCGGCCAGTGATGGTCAAAACTTCGCTCGGCATGTGGATGAATCTCAACCTTGAACCCGGAAGACTTAAAGATTTACTTACGGTAAACCTGATTTTCCAAATTGCGCACTTGTCGCTCCAACCGATCCAGTCGCCCCCGCAGTTCGTCCATTTCCGATTGGCGCGGCACCCCCAAATCCTGCAAGACGTTGCGCACCTGCCGCTGGACGTAGGACTCCACGTTGCCCTGTTCCAACTTCACCTGGTTAAGCAGGCTGTTAATCACATTGGATGCCTCTTCTGGGTTGAGCTGCCCCTTCTGCACCAAATCGTCAGCGGCCTTCTTCAATTGCTCCGCCACCAGGGTGGTTGTACCCACCCCCATCAGCAGGAGCTGACGTAAGATACTGTTGTTATCCAATGCTGCCCTCCCGCTGCACGGGCCTCCATGACTACCTATTCTCCTCAGTTTGTCCTCAACTTCGCAACTGGGTCAGCCAGTTTTTCCCTTTCCCCTGAGGCTTCCTTGCAGTTGCGGGAGGCACTGCAAACTATTTTAGAGCGCCTCAAGCTCAATTCAGGGAATACTCAGCGGCAACCCCAACCCCCCGTGGAATTTTGCCATCGTGCCGAAGATCTGCATCTAGAGGTATTTTGTAACCCCAACATCTGGCCTAGCCCCCATGCAGCCAAAGTGTTGGTAACTTTGAAAACCCAATTACTGCGTCTGTCTACGGAGGTGGAATTGTCTCGTCTGCGGGAAGACCTCAGCCACTATCTGGAGGCCCTTTGATGGCGGAAGAACCCAACACCCCCTCAACCGCAGCCAAGGATCCCCCGGTCATCACGGTGCTACAACTACTGGATGAGCCTCCAGGTGGGATCCCGCTTAGCCTTGAGGTGGTCACCCTCACTTGGCATGACCGGCAGCGTTCCCGACAACGGTTGGTCAGCGATCGGGGCACTGAGCTCCGGTTGATGCTGCCCCGTGGCACCCATCTTCGGGATGGCGATCTGCTCTATGCTGATGCACAGCGACAAATTCGGGTCAAGGCCCAAGCGGAGCCTGTACTTTTGATCCAACCGGAGAACGTGATGCAAATGGGACAGGTTCTACATCAAATGGGCAATTGGCATCGACCGGCACAAATTTCCCCGCAGGGGCAGATCCTGTTGCTGGCGGATGATCCCCTGCGGGATTGGTTGGCCCATATGGGGATCCCGTTTCAGTCGGTGCTGCATGCATTTGAGCCAAACTTACTAGCCCATAGCCATTGATCTTCGAGCTTGAGTCTTTACGAAAAACAGCGTAAAGCCCCCGGTTTCCAACCGGGGGATATAAGCGCACAGGCTGAATTTATTCAGCAACAGAAATAGTACATACAATAGTCCCCATGAAACGGGTCACCACCACACTCAAGC
>NZ_JAFIRA010000016.1 GCF_022848905.1 Thermostichus vulcanus str. 'Rupite' | reverse complement strand
AAAGCGATGTTTTGAGGCAATACATTAGAAGTTTGTCTGTCTCTGGGATATTGAACCCCATGCTCCAAGGGGCCGCTGGTGCGAACGACAGACCCGCAATTCTTCCCGATGCTATGCCTACGGCACGGGACGCGAACACCCTAGCGGGTAGAGCGCGGGGCTGCTTGCGGGAATAGCTCAACCAAAGCTGATCAGCAAAAAGGGTTCTTGAAACTTCGCCCCAGTCACCTGCCGACCAGCCAGGCTAGGCGGTAAAAACAAATTGCGCCGTTGATCACCAGCAGTGATCGTCAGCTCCGGCCCCGATTGGCTCAGCTCAATTTGCGCTTTGGTAAAGCCCGGTATGAACAGCTTCACGGTGCGGGATCCCTCGTCGATGGCCAGTGGAGGAGGGACATCCGGCACGGTGAACATACCGCCTACTGCAGCCTCTAAGCCAGACCAATCGGATCCCTGGCGGGTGGGCAAGGCCCGCACGGTGAGGGGGGCAAACTCTGCAGCGGGCACCTCTGCCGACCCAATCGGTGTCACCCACAGCCCCCCCACCGTCAACCCCACCATTTGGGCGCTCCCCCACAGGTAACGGGCGGTTTGGATGGCGATCGGATCGAGGGTGGTAACCAGATGGACCAAGACTCGACGCGGATCGGCAATCGCCTGTCGCCCCTGCTCCAAAATGTTGGTCATGCCCCCCATGCGATCCGGCAGATCCTCTAGGGAGGCAAACTCGACATTGCTCACGGAACGCAACAGCGGCTCCGCGAAAGGCCGCAGGGTTTTGGCCAAATCGGAGCCCAAAAAAGCTTTGGAAGCCCGTCGCCAGTACCAACTGGCCACCTCAGGGATCCCGAATGCCCGCAGTGTGGTGAGATCCCCTGGCCCATCGTAGAGAATGCAGTCGTATTGGCCGCTGGCATCGTAGCGACGCAAGGCTTCCAGGGCAAGGGCTTGATCCATCCCCGGCAACACCCCCAGTTCCTGCCCGTAGATCTCGCGGAAAAAAGGGGTACGCACATACTGGGCCTCTAGCTCTTTGGCTGCCGTCCAGTTTTGCTCCAGCAGCTGGGTCGTCCGCAGTTGCACCACACTTAAATTGGCAGCAATGGTTACAGGATCCCCCGACAGCGGGATCCCGCCCAAGAGCATTTCCAGTCCTGGCCCCGCCTGATGGCCCACCAACAACACCCGTCGTCCCTGTTGAGCGGCAGCACGTGCTGCCGCCACCGCCAAGGTGCTGCGGCCTGTCCCCCCCTTGCCCAAGAACGTGAGAATCTGACTCATTCCCGCCCCTCCCGATGCCGTTCCCCGCCATCTCCGTAGACTTCGATATGCAGAGATTGCCCAGCCAACTGAGCCGCTGCCATCATCACCTGCCGAATCGCCTGCAGGGTTCGCCCGCCCCGCCCGAACACCCGTCCACGATCTTTCGGGTCAAAGGCTAGGCGTAGCCAGACTTTTTGCCCAGCACAGGTGGTTTCCAAGTCCATCTGCAGCCCAGCGGGGCTGACTAGGGGTTCGATAAGGAGGTGAGCAAGCGCCTTGTAGTCTGGCATGGGAAAAAACCGGTTGAGGCCAGGTCTAACCGAAAGCGTAGCCGAATTTGGCGTTAAGCTTCAGCCGCTTCCTCAACTTGAGGCTCTGCCGGGGCTTCCACTGCCGCCACAACGGGCTCTTCTTCTACCGGTTGGACTGTTTCCGTTTCGCTGATTTCGGCAACTTCAGCGACAGTCTCGGCAGCAGCTTCGGTGGCTTCAGTGACGGCCGGTGCATCGACAGCCTCAGGTTCAGCAGCTGCATCCCCAGTAGGCTCTTCACTGACCTCAGGGATCCCAACTTCAGGCTTAGCCATGGCCGGGATCCGAATCGAAGCGACCACTCCCCCCTCGCCCGCTTCCAGCATGTTATAAATGCCCGCTTTTTTGAGGATCCCTTGCAGGGTATCGGTGGGCTGAGCGCCATAGCGCAACCACTTCAGCAGGCTACCCGTTTCCAAAACGGTTTCTTTGGTGCGGGGGTTGTAGTAGCCCAATTCCTCGAGCGGACGGGCTTCACGGCGAGTTTTACTTTCAATGGCGATGATGCGATAGCTAGGTTGCCGCTTCTTTCCGTAGCGCTTGAGCCGCAATTTTACCATGGGGTGATCTGCTCCTTAGGGGTGCTCCGCAAGCTGTAGAGAATATCGGGTATTCGGTCTGCCAAGCCCGCCAAAGCTCTGCAGTCTTGGCGGTTCGGCAAATAAACACAGGCTCTCTATTCTAATCGATTTTTCCCACAGTGAAAAATGCCCAGACCCGTTTCAGAGGGCAAGCTTCGTGGCACAGTAAAAGGGAAACCCACATTCAGCCGGTAGCCATCATGGTCAACTACGCCGATCTCACAGATGCGCAGCGCCAGCTCTACCTTAAGGCTCTGATTGCAGTAGCCCGGGTAGATGGCCAATTGGATGAAGAAGAAACCGCCTTTTTTACTCAAGTGGCGGAAGGGGTGGGGTTAGATGCCCAACTGACTCAAGCCTATTTGACAGATGAAGCGGGGGCAGCTTTGGATATCAGCGGGATTCCGGCCATGCGCAACCCAGTCGGGGCACTCATTTTGCGGGATCTAGCGGCAATGGCGGTGGTGAATAGTGAATTGGTGGAAAAAGAGGAGGCGCTGATCTTTGAGATTGGCAAGGCAATGCAGTTCAGTGTTGAAGAAGTCAACGAATTTCTGGATTGGGCCTTTATGGGCTTGCAGTGGCAGTTAAAAAGTGCAGCTCTGCTGGAGCGCTACGCCTAGACAGCCAGTGCTCGGAGGCTGTGGGCGGAATGAGCTTGGGAGGACTTAGCCGATAAAGCGATCCAAAGCCCGCTGCAGTTCTTCCAGTTCCACTTCAATATTGCCGGTTTCAATGGCATGGCTGATGCAATGGCTAATGTGGTCATCCAAGATCAGCCGCGCTACCCGATCCAGCGCCCCCTTGACCGCAGCAATTTGCAGGAGCACATCTGGACAGGGTTGATCTTGCTCAATCATGGAGCGGATCCCGTGCACATGCCCTTCAATACGAGCCAGGCGATTCACCAATTTGCGGCGTGACTGCGGGTCATGATGGTGGGGGTGGGCTCGCCCGGACAGAGGAGGCTGTTCCAAAGCCAGTTCCCAATCCTCCTGCCAATCTGGTTCTGCTTGATTTGGGATCCCAGAATCGGTAGCAGGGATGCGCGCAGACATATGCGAGTGAGCAGGGGGGACAGGATCCGGCATAGGAAGATCAAGAGGCTGCTTGTATGATACCGCTGGGTTTCCCCTGAGAACGGTGGGGTGCTCTACAATAAGAAGAGATATGAAATTTTGTAAAACCTCTCATACTGCGGCTCCATGACCTCTGTGCTTTCCCCTTTCGGCCCTGTAGAAGCGGATCTGGAGCGTTTACGCCAGAACCTAACGCGGCTGGTGAGTGCCAAACACCCGATTCTGGCCACGGCTGCCGAGCACCTCTTTTCGGCGGGGGGGAAAGGGATCCGACCAGCGATTGTCCTCTTGATCGCCCGTGCCACTACCCCGGATGGAGAAATTACCCCACGCCATTGGCGTTTGGCGGAAATTACCGAAATGATCCACACGGCCAGCTTGGTGCATGACGATGTGATCGATACAGCCGATGTGCGGCGCGGCATCGATACGGTCAATACCCTCTTCGACAATCGGGTGGCGGTGCTAGCGGGAGATTATCTGTTTGGGCAGGCAGCTTGGTACTTGGCCAATTTGGACAACTTAGAGGTGGTGAAGCTGCTCTCCAAGGTGATCATGGATCTGCCGGAGGGAGAGGTACGCCAGAGCCTGACTCGCTTCGACCCAGACGTGTCGATGGAAGACTACCTGGCCAAGAGCTTTTACAAAACGGCTTCTCTCATGTCCGGCAGTTCCAAAGCCTCTGGGCTGTTGAGTGGTGTAGAGCCTGAGGTGGCGGAGCGATTGTTTGATTTTGGCCGCGACCTGGGGATTGCCTTTCAAATTGTTGATGATTTGCTTGACTTCACGGCTTCAGCCGAGACGTTGGGTAAGCCCGTGGGATCTGATCTCAGCCAGGGAAACCTGACCGCGCCGGTGCTGTTTGCCCTACAGGAATTTCCGCAAATGCGGGAGTTGATTCTGACGGAACTCGAAGATCCACAAGACCTGAAGCAAGTCCTGGAGTGGGTCTATCAAAGCGAAGGGATCCCGCGCTCCCGTCAGTTGGCCCGCGACTATGCCCATCGTGCTGCGGAGGCTCTGCACAGTTTGCCCGACTCGCTAGCCCGGCGTGCCCTGTTTCAGATGGTGGACTATGTGCTGGAGCGGCTGCGCTGAGAAGCTTCTGTAAGGATCCTATCCCATAAACCCAGGCTAGAGCGTCAGCATTCAACTGCCTCCATCTTGAGGGGTTGGATTCCTCAAGACCTGAGCTTCCGAAAGCAACTCCGGATACTTTTGCGTAGCAAAGAAGTGGAGGCGATTCGGGGGCCAAAAGCGGAAGATGGTGTTGCCGATGATGTTTTCTTCCGGCAAAAATCCCCACACATGGGAGTCCTGGCTGTCGTTGCGGTTATCTCCCATGACAAAGTAAGAGTCCGGCGGTACTACAAAATCCGACCCCTGAACTCTCACGCCTGGGCAGCGATCTCCTGGGCAAGAGTAGTTGGGAGGAGCATAGATATAGTCTTCCTGGAGAGGGATCCCGTTAATGAAAATCTTCCCATCCACAATGCGCATGCGATCCCCTGGCAGACCAATCACCCGCTTGATATAAGCGCCATCGAAGTTTAATTTGGCGGGCGGGTTGAACACGATGATATCGCCGCGTTTGGGAGAACTGAAGCGGTAACTCACCTTTTCCACCACCAGCCGATCCCCTTCTTCCAGCGTCGGCAACATGGAATCCGACGGGATCCAGCGCGCTTCCGCCACAAAGGTACGGATGCCAAAGGCCAGCAATAGCGCCAACAAAAGGGTCAATACATTCTCCCGTTGGCTCTGCCACCAGCTGCGGGATCCCGAATGAGCAGGGAGCTCCGATTTCGGCAGGTTGGGCTTGGGCAGAGAAGCAGGATCTTCTGGCGGCATGGATACCTAACGCACAAGACTTCACGATCTCAAGATTATCGCACCCAACTTGGGGTAGCAGGATGGGATCCCGTCCCATCGAACCTGCGCTAGAGAGCCAGGTGGCAGCAAGTAGCATAGGAGCAGGTTCCTCTTGTAGAGTTCTTGTACGGTGTCTCAACGGCAAGCCCTATGACGATTTCAGCAGAAGAGCGCCTAGATCGCTTAGAGCGGCTGGTAGAAGCCAACAGCCAAGCGATCGCTCACCTCACCCAACAGCAGGGGGAGATTCTGGAGCGGATGGATCGGCTCTCGGGGGATACTGAAAAACTCTCAGGGCGGGTTGAGAAGCTCTCGGGTGATGTTGAGAAGCTCACTTTTAAGTTCGATACCTCACAAACCCTCGGGGAACGGTTAGAACGTCTAGCCACCAGCCTGATTGCCGGTGCCACCATTAGCATTATTGCCGGGGTGATTTTGGTGCTGTTGCGGGAGGGATCCCGTTGAAGGGGTGTCGCTCAGGACGGGTTTTACGGGATCAACTGCCGGAATTGAGTTTTTCCCAATCCTGTTGATAGGCGGCAATCATTTGGGCTTGGGCTTGAATCGCCGCCAGAGTTTCCGTCATCAGGGGCCAGTCGCTATTGGGGGGACTGGGATACTGCTTGAGCTTATCAACCGTGCTGCTCAGGGTCATTTGCAGTTGTTGCATCATTTGGTGGGTTTGTTGAGCGAGGGCCAGAGCTTCGGTGACGCGGATGTTGTTCTGGTTCTGCTGATATTTCTGGAGGGCTTCGCCTCGTAGGATATTCAGAATTGCCCCTTCTTTGGAGCGCTGCGGGATAACTCGCAACTGCAACACCAGCGGTTCGCCTTTATACACCCGCTCCACTTCCGCCTGCTGAGCTTCTCCGATCAACGCCGGATCCAACATCATCATCCGCTTCATACTGGCCAGCAACTTGGCCCGCACTGATTCAGACAGTTCCTTGAACAGATCCCGTAAAATACCCTGCTGGCGGTAGCGCACCCGACACAACACCCCCTCCTGAGGCTCCACAAAAATTTGATCGGCCCGTTCATCCAAAGCTCGCCGCAACATCGAGTTGAGCAACTGTTGAACCGTTTCTTCCGATTCAGTTGGCGGCGCAGGGGGAGCCGTTTGTTTGGCTGGAGGAGGAAGATTGGGGGCCGGGGCCATTTGGGTTTCTGGCCCAGCTTTGGGGGCGGGCACCTCTCGGGTCACCCGGTTGGCTTGGGCTTGGGACCGCAGCCGAGCCACCTCTGTCGGATCGGGGGGATGGCTAAAGTAGTAGGCGATCAGATCCTGTTGCTCCTCAAAGGTCAGCGGGATTGGCTCGACAGAAATTTGCGAATAGGCCAGCATTTTGCCCACGTAGTCCAGCGCCGCCAAATCTTGAGGATCCACCATGCCCAAAATTAAGCTGTCGGTATCCAGGGCAACCGGCACCACCTGATAGTAGATGCAGATCTCAACTGGCAGGTACTGAGCAATCAGGGCCGGCACCCGCGTCCGGTCAATTTTGGTGTGTCGTCCTACCGCCAGAGAGACATCTGGATCAGTCATGGCAAGCCCGGATCCCGCGTAGGCGAGACATTGTTCCTAATCACTGTAGTCTATGGAGCGGTGTGTGATCTCCATCCCCCTCAAGACTCGTCCGACCGGCTCAAATTGACTAAAGTGTAATATTAAGACGATTCTTAACCCTCTCTCAACAAAAGAAGCGAAAGCCTTGTTAAGTCTTGGAGTCAACATCGACCACATCGCCACTGTTCGACAGGCGCGCCGCACCGTTGAGCCCGATCCGGTGGCAGCAGCGGTGATTGCAGAACTAGCAGGCGCCGATGGCATCACGGTGCATTTGCGCGAAGATCGCCGTCACATTCAAGAGCGAGATGTACGCCTGCTGCGGCAGACGGTGCGTACCCACCTTAATCTGGAAATGGCGGCCACCGATGAAATGGTGGCCATCGCGCTCGAGATCAAACCCGACTATGTCACGTTGGTACCGGAGCGGCGGGAAGAGGTGACCACGGAAGGGGGTCTGAATGTGGCTGGACAGGTGTCTCGCCTCAGTGATGTCGTGGGCCAACTCCAGGGATCCGGCATTCCGGTTAGCCTATTTATTGATCCGGATGCGACCCAAATTGCTGCTGCCGCTCAAGTGGGCTCCCAGTGGATCGAACTGCATACGGGGCGTTATGCTGAAGCCTCCTCAGAAACGGAGCGGGAGGTGGAACTCAGCCACCTGGAAGATGCCTGTAACCAGGCTATCGACTTGGGCTTGCGGGTGAATGCGGGGCATGGGCTCACCTACTGGAATGTGGGCCCTGTGGCGCGGATCCCAGGGATGGAGGAGTTGAATATTGGCCATAGCATTGTCAGTCGGGCGGTACTGGTGGGGTTGGATCGGGCGGTGCGAGAGATGCGTCAGGCGATGGGATTAAGCTTGGGGGTAGGCCCGACATGAACTCGGATTACTACGGCTACGAGAACCACATTCTTGAGCAGGCGGAGATCGAGCGCCTCTTGGATTTGCTCCCTGCCGGTATGCGGGAGAGCGTGAAAATCTTGCCTGCCTCAGAGCGGCAAACCTCCGTGATTAAAGGCCGTCGACAAATGCCCTGGGAGCGGCAGATGCACTTATTTATCAAACCCTATGAATGGCGACAGTTTACGCCAGTGCAACGGGCGGGGCTATTTTTGCACAAGGTGGGCTACTACAGCCGAGCGGTCTCGCGGCAGATTGACTTTTACCTGGCTTTGGCGGCTTTGGGAGGGTTAAGCCTGATCTTTGAGGCCGTCCAACAAGATCCGGTGGGGGCGACGGTTTCGGGGGGGTTGAGTGGCTTGGCCCTCTGGCAGTTACGCCGCGATCAAACCAATGACCGACGCTTATTGGCTGCTGATGCCTATGCGGTTGATCGCATGGTGCTACGCGGGATCCCACGCTTACAGGCGGTAGAAGCTTTGGGGCAGGCGCTGCATGTTGAGGCGCGATTGGAGGGGCGCTCAGGCAATGAGCTGTTGGATATGTTGCGCTACCAAAATCTGAAGCGGTTGGCCCAACGTCCGGCAGAAGACATCGTGTTGAGCTGATTGGGGGCAGATGTTATCGCCATCACGGCTGGCATCCCTGGTGGGTTCAAAGGCTTGGGGTCAACATCTGCTGCAGGTGGCGGTGACCGATTCCACCAACCGCTTGCTCTTGGATTGGGGCCGCCACTTTCCCCAGCCGCTCCCACTGGGCACGGTTTTGGTTAGCACCCGTCAACGGGCTGGGCAGGGACAACATGGGCGGGTATGGCAGTCGCCGCCGGGGGGGTTGTACCTATCGGTGTGGCTGGGATCCCCACCCTTGGATCACTCGTTGCTGGAGTTGACCCTAACACTGGGCTGGGGCATCGTGGGAGCCTTGCGGCAAACCCTCGGGATCCCGCTGGGGTTGAAATGGCCGAACGATTTGGTTGTGGAGGATGAGAAGCGTCCGGGCTGTTTGCTGAAGCTGGGGGGGATCCTGCTGCAAAGCCGCTTTGGCGGGGCCGGACAACTGTTGGGCTTGGTGGCTGGCTGCGGACTAAACCTAAACAATGGGGTGCCACAGGGGGCGATCGCATTGTCACAACTGTTGGGATCCCGACAGGATCGCACAAGGATTGGAGCCTTGGTATTACAGGGAATGGAGCGGGGGTTCTGCATCTGGCGGCAGTCAGGGTTCCAACCGGTTCGCCGAGAATATGAGAGCTGGATGATCCCCGCGCAAGTGGATTGGCCAGAAGTAGAGGCTGTCGCCACGGTTTTGGGCCTTGCCGAGGATGGGAGGATCCGGGTACAAACACAAGGGGAGCGACATTCCCAACAGCGGCAGTCTATTCTGACGCTTACGCCCGACCAAGTTCGCTTGAGCTATCGCCTTGCCGTTCGCGGCAGCCTGTAGTTTTTCTTGTGTGGCCTGTGTTGAAACTGGTGATGGATCCCTTCATAGCGGCAGTGCGGTTCCCTTTCAGGTGGGCTCGGCAATGGCGACGGCTGCGATTTTGGCTGGGGTTAGGGCTCTGTCTGCTTGGGTTTTATCCCAGTACCCTTTTGGCGCAAACTCAGCCGCAGAGCCTACCCCCACCGCCTGTGGTAGAACCGGCTTTGGATACTCCGGGAGGGGCAGCCCTGCTCCTGGATGGGGCTATCCCGATGTCAGAGACTTCTCTGGAGGCCGCAGCATCCCCTGTGGCAGCCGATGAACCTCTGACTCTGGAAGCCGAAACCCGCACCGACACAGTGGTGGGACGGGAAATTATCCTCGAACCGGAGGAAACCCGTAACTTGGCGGCTCCCCCGGATTCCGGCAACCCGATTGTGGTGCCGATTGTGCTGATGGAACGAACCTCGGGTCGCCGCATCATCATCTCGCCTGGCCAAGAAATTCGCATTGAGGATCCCAGCCAAGAAGCAGACCCGGAACCTGCGAGCCAGCCGCAGGTGGCGGCAGGGGATGAGCGCCTGTTGTACCCCTTACCTCGCCCCGTGCCCATTACTTCTGGGTTTGGCATGCGGATGCACCCGATTCGCGGTCAGCCTGAGTTCCATGCCGGTGTGGATTTGGGGGCCAGCATGGGGACGCCGATTTTGGCTTCCTTCAGCGGTAGGGTGGTCAATGCGGGATCCCTGGGTGGCCTTGGCATTGCCGTGGTGTTGGAACACGCAGGCAACCAACGCACTCGCTATGGCCACATGTCTGAGGTGGCGGTGGCTGCTGGGGAACAGGTGCAACAGGGATCCGTGATTGGCTATGTGGGTGCATCTGGGGAAGTCACGGGGCCCCATTTGCATTTTGAGCTGTGGAAACGGGCTAGCGGGCAGGACTGGGTGGTTCTGGATGCAACGGATGACCTGAAGATTGCCGTTGCTCAGTTACCGGGTTAGCCGCGCTTAAGTTAGTATCATTGAGCGGGATCCCTCCCGGTTGGATTTGGTTTTGCGGACGTGGCGGAATGGCAGACGCGCTAGACTTAGGATCTAGTGCCGCAAGGCGTAAGGGTTCAAGTCCCTTCGTCCGCATAGGAGTTAGTTTTCGTTAGGCGCGTTGAGGGCCAGAGTCAGGATCTCAGCATCCACATTGCCTCCGGAGAGAATCACCCCAATCCGTTGCCTGGGCAAAACGATTTTTTGGGCCAAGAGAGCCGCAATTCCAACTGCGCCCGTCGGTTCAATCACCAGCTTCATGCGCGTCAGCAACAGCTGCATTGCCCTGAGAATGTCGGCATCGCTCACCAGCACCACCTCATCCACATAGCGCTGAATGACGGGAAAGGTGTGTTGCCCTGGGCAGGTGGTACGGATCCCATCCGCAAGGGTATTGGGCAGTGGGATCCACACCCGTTCCCCTTTTTGCAGAGACAGAAAATAATCATTGCCGGTCTCCGGTTCTACCCCATAGAGGCGCATCGTCGGGTTCAGGGCCTTGGCCACCAAGGCGCAGCCACTGAGCAACCCACCGCCACCGAGGGGCACTACCAACGCATCCAGCTCCGGCACCTGCTCCAGAAACTCCAGCGCACAAGTCCCCTGCCCGACCATAATGCGTGGATCATCATAGGGGGGAATGAGCAGCGATCCCTGTCTCGCTGCGATTTGCTGGGCTAGAGCCTCTCGGTCTTCCGTTTGTCGGTTGTAGAAGCGGATTTGCGCTCCATAGCTTTGGGTGGCTCGTATCTTGGCGCATGGGGCATCCTCCGGCATCACAATAGTGGCCGGGATCCCGAATTCCGCCGCCGCAATTGCTACCCCCTGCGCGTGGTTTCCAGAAGAAAACGCCACCACCCCCTGCTGACGGGATCCCAGATCCAAACTGGAGAGAACATTCATCGCTCCGCGCACCTTGAAGGATCCCCCCCGCTGAAAGGACTCCGCTTTGCAGAATACCTGAGCACCCGTCCGCCGATCTAGGTAGCCGCTGGTGTGAACGGGGGTACGGTGGACTCGCGGACCAATCTGGCTCTGGGCCAAACGAACAGCCTCCAGGGTAAGCATGATCCTACTGATCCCACTCTCCGCTTGACCGGACAAGAACTGGCTGCCCCGATTCACATTGGCAACAACGTTTGGATCGGGGGTGGGGCGATCCTCTGTCCAGGGATCCGAATCGGCAATAACACGGTGATCGGGGCGGGTAGCGTGGTGACTCGGCAGATTCCAGCCAATGTAATAGCAGTAGGCAACCCCTGCCAAGTGATCAAATCACTTGAACCGTCCCAGTCTGGCCGCTAGCCTCTCACCCGTTAGCCTCTCACTGGCAGCAATGGGCGCTAACACAGCAATCGGAGGGGTGCTCATGGTTGTGGGTGGCACAGGCTTCGCTGCAATAGAGGTTCCCTTCGTAGGTAAAGCCTTGGCTACTGTCAAAACTACAGTTGCAATGTTCACAGGCACAACGGACAAGGGTACTGGTGGACATGATGGTTCTCCTTAAAATGCTCAAAATGAAAGTGAGACCGGATCCCTTACCAATGGAAATCCGCTTCTCCACACCCTAACGGTTTCTCCCCAGCCCTGCTGAAACAAGAATCAGACTCACTTTCAGCCCTCCCTAGGCTCAAGGGTTCTCAAGGGATAGAGTCCGGTCAAGGTTAAGAGAAGCCCATAGCCCTCAGGGCCGTTATTGATTATGATCCGGGCGTGAGGTGTGAATAAGTACAAAGCCGATGGCAACCGAACGGATTCGCTTTGCACAAGTCTCGGATATTCATCTGATGCCGGAGACAGGGTGCCGCTGTTGGTGGATGTCCGAATCCCCCCGCCGCCAGTTGGAAGCAGCCATCGCCCATCTTAATCAAGTGCCCGATCTGCGCTTTGTGGTTTTTACCGGGGATTTGGTGGATCAAGCGGATCCCCCTAGTTTTCAGTGCTTTCAAGAGATCCTCTCCCAACTGCGGGTGCCCTACTACCTCAGTCTCGGCAACCACGATATCGACACGCTCGGGCGCAAGGGGCGTTTCAACCGAGATCAGTTCGTCCGTTGGTGCCAAGACCAATTCCCGCTGCAACTAGCTCCGACTGGCTACGTGGATTACAGCCTCGCTCCACTGCCTGGGATCCGGTTGATTGCTCTCGATGCCAGCTTAGGGCGCTTCCCCTTGCCTCAGGGGGTGTTGCGACCAGCCCAACTGCACTGGTTATCCGAACATTTGCAATCCGTACCGGAGGAATGGCTGATCCTGCTCATTCATCAGCCCCCCTTTACCTCTGCGAGGCAGATGGACTCGGTTTTATTCCGCAAGTATCGAGTCTTAACCGAGCAAGCCCTAGCCCTGCACGATATCCTAGCCAGTCATGGGCGTGTGGTGGCGGTTTTGAGTGGGCATCTACATGTGCCGAAGATGTATGTCCGGGACGGGATCCCTTACCTGACTGCCCCCCCATTGGTCGGGCCTATCTCGGCGTTGCGGGTGTTTGAGTTGGACGTGAATCCGCGGCGCGGGATCCTCCGTTACCACTGGGTCAACCTGCTGGAGCTGGATCCCAGCCCCCTTTGGCATGGCTTGGTGATGGGTACTCGTCGGGATCGCTGGGGAGAAATTCCCCTCCGAGTTAAGGGATCCCAATCACTACCCCTGCCTGCTGCCATCCGATAACCTAAAAACTCCCAAAATCTGACCGAATTAATGTAGATTAAAAAATATCAGTAACCTCGTGTTTGCACCCTATGACAGCAACCCTTTCTTCCTCAAGCCGCTGGGAATTGGCAGTCCAAGCGCTGCAAGAACAGTATCAACCCCAAGTTGTGTCTTTAAGCGAACAGTTCGAGCCTCTGGATCCAATAGCCTTACTGAGCTGGGCGGATCGGGAGTTTGGGGATGGGTTGTTGCTGGCCTGTAGCTTTGGCCCGGAAGATGTGGTGTTGATCGACCTGCTCACTTCCATTCGCCCCCATGCCCGCGCCTTTTTCCTGGATACCGATTTTCATTTCCCGGAAACGCTGGAACTGCGGGAGCAGATTCTAGCTCGCTACCCGCAACTGCAACTGGAGAGCCTGAAACCCCTGCTCACTCCCGAAGAACAAGCGGCTCAATATGGACCGGAACTGTATCGCGCTAACCCCGATCTCTGCTGCAGCATTCGCAAGGTGGAACCCTTGAATCGCGCTTTGGTCAGTTGCACCACCTGGATCACGGGTATGCGTCGGGAACAATCCCCCACCCGCGCCGATATTGGCAAAGTGCAATGGGATGGCAAACGGAACCGTCTCAAGCTCAATCCCCTTGCCGACTGGACGGAAACCCAAGTATGGGATTACATCCGCACCCACGGGATCCCCTACAACCCCCTCCACGATCGCAACTATCCCAGCATTGGTTGTATCCACTGCACCGCTCCTGTCGCTCCGGGTGCGGATCCCCGTTCGGGCCGCTGGCAGGGCAAGGCCAAAACTGAGTGTGGCTTGCATACCTAACCCAGCGATGAGTGATTCTCCTGTTCTTGAGGTGGCGCAGCTAGAGGTGCTCCCTGGCTCTGAGGCTGCTTTTGAAGCGGCGATTGCCCAAGCGTTTGTCTTTTTGCAGCAAACCGAGGGCTACCGACAGCACCAACTGCAACGTTGTTTAGAACACCCTCAGCAATACCTGCTGTTGATTCAGTGGGGATCCCTGAATGCCCATTTGGTGAACTTCCGCCAGTCGGAAAACTTTGTCCGGTGGCGTGCTTTGATTGGCCCCTATTTTGCTCAGCCCCCGCAGGTGTTGCATTACCAGTTGCTGACGGGATCCCCCTGAGTCAGCCCACCGCCATCGGGTCTTCTTGACACCCAAACTCAGTCGCGAACAGATGTGATATCATCGACTTCCGGCTTTGTGATTTAAGCTCAGTCGGATCCCTGAAGGGGGCTGTTAACTCAGAGGTAGAGTACCACCTTGACACGGTGGGAGTCGCTGGTTCAATTCCAGCACAGCCCATTCCCTAAAGCCCTTACCTGCTCGTTTCTTTCATGATGTCGATGATCAGGGGAGTCACATCCCGCAACAGGGGGATCAGCACAGCCGTTACTGCTGCAATAACCACTACGTTCCGGGTGAAGTTCAAGGTATCTCTGGAAGACTGAAAGAACCGTTCGTCCCAACGCTTAACTTCACTCTCTAAACGTGCCTCTAACGCCTGGATGTCCTGACGGGTAGCTTTCACCTCCGCCAGCACATCCCTCAATGTTGGCTCACTCATTGCTGGGATCCCTCCTGTGCGCTGGACTTGCTAAGTCTTACCGCCGTGTCTAGCTCGCCAAACCCGACTCCACAGAAATCTTATCGAAAAGCGGCGTAAAACCCCGGCTCTACCGCTTCGCGGAAGCAAGCTAATAGCCGGGGGAGTGTCAACGCCCTGAACGAATGGCATTCCGAAGCAGTTGATGAGGGGATCCCGTTTTGGAGTAGACATAGCCATCCCCAATGTGCCAAGGGATCACTGCCGTTGCCGCACCCCGTTTTTGAAGTTCCACGAGGGTAGCCTCAATCAGTTCTCGATCATGGATCCCAGGGGTTCCCAAGTCTGACCAGCTATCGGCATAGGGTAAGCAGGCTTTGGCTTGAGTAATGCTGCTGAGTTCGGCGACGCCTGCGGGTCCTAAAGTGGCGATGTAGCCGCCCTCCTGTTCATTAGTGACCGAAAAAATACGCGGGTTGCTGAGTAGGTTGGCAACAATATCAACCCCCCAGCTGGAGAGGTCGGTACCAATGGAATTGTAGGAGAGGGCTTGAAAATTGCTGATCAAATGATCCAAAGGTGCAAAGCGATCCCGCACATATTCGGCTACCTCCACCATCGAAGCCGCCGGCTCAAACCCCGCATCGATCAAGAACCATGAAGTGAATTCTTCGCATTGCAGTAGGTAAGTGTTGCCCCAGTTGCGCAGGTCGGGATGCTGTGGGCTGTCAAATCGGGGCACCAAGGGTTGCTCCCCGTAGAAGGGCAGCACACGCACATCAATATCCCCAATCCGAATCGGGTCGGCATACCAATCTACCGCGATGACCTGCTCAAACCCCAGGCTGCGCAAGCGTCCTTCCATGTCTTCGCACATCAAGCTGGGCCGAGGCACTTTGGGCACAATCACCGGGATATCCGCAGGAAACATCATCAGGGTGGGATAATGCCAGTGGTCATAATGGCTGTGGGAAATGAGTATGGCATCCACTTGACCTTCCACCATGGCGCGGGTGATATCGGCTTTGAGTCCTTCCCGCCCGTAGTTGGAGTGAAACTGCGGATCCACCAAAATACCTGTGGTGCCCGAGCGGTAAAGGAGTGCGGCATGTTGTAGGCGATAAACCCCACTCGATCCCAAAGGAGCTGCAACAGGAGTATAGGGTTGCTCCACCAAGACCTGAGAGGCGATTAACTTTTCCAACAGGGGATGAACCTCTTCTGGCAGCTGCTCCAGAATCTGTTGACGGGTTTGGGTGCCGCGACCACACTGTGCCAGCAACTGATGAATCGCCGGCAAGATGGCCTCATCTTGAATAGCCTCTCGCCCCTCTCTACGCAAAAAAGACGGGATCCGGGTATTGCTAAAGAAAAGACCCAGCAGGGGGTTCGTTTCCGGGAATAGGAACTGCGGCTTGAGGGAAAAGGGCTCTGGCGAGTCCAGGTCAATGTCGAATAAAGCCTCGGCCACCTCCGGTTGCACCTGCAGTCCCCGCTGTATGGAAAGCCCTAGGTCATGGGTATCTACAAAATCCTGCAACAGTGCCTGTATCAATGGCTGCACGGCATAGCAAATCTGGTCGTTGCCATTTACGGCCAAGAACTGGGATCCGCGAGCAAAAGTTAGAATATCATGCATCTTCAACAAATCTTTCCTGTTCTACTAGAACGATAAATTCAATACAGCCCTAAAAAAAGGATTAGGAAGTTCACAATCTCAGTCAATGCTCGAAAGAGTATAGAGGCGCAAGCAACCCCTCAATCAACTTATGAGCACAACTTATGAGCACAACTTATGAGCATTTGATGCAGTGCTGCTTGATACTAACATGTCAATTCCAAAGGGAACATCTAGCTAGATAAAGCCTTAATGAAGCTGTGACAGACAGAAACCATCTCTTCTTGAATATTTCATTTAAGGCAAGCTTCTGAACCAAACGAACCAGTCACAATACTGCAGAGTTGTAGATTCCGCAGGCAAATTTTATCGGATATGTATTGAGGCCCATAATACGAAAGTTTCTTAACCTTTCCTTTGACTGAAATTTGGGTGGCTAGTGTTATAGTTCACTCGTAGGCCAGCCCGAGGTGTTTAGTATGAGTGCAGAAGCTGTCAGCGACTTTCTCAAAAAAGTCGCAGAGGATGAAGCTTTGATGAACGAATTGGCGCAAGCTATGGAAGCTGAGGATGATCGAGCCGCTGTAGCTCAGCTAGCCATTAGCAAAGGCTATGACGTTACTCCCGACGAACTATGGGCAGAAGTCCAAAAGCGTCAGGCAGAAGCGGGTACTGAATTGAGTGATGAAGAACTTGAATCTGTTGCAGGGGGCTTCTTAGGGCCAACGCTCACAGTCCCTGTCACAATCCCTGGCTTTCCTGGGGGCCCAGGGGGTGGTCTGCCCTTCCCCTTGCCCAAGATTCCTAAGCCCAAGTGGTGAATATTTTCTGCCTAAATATGTAGCGTGTGAACTAGCAGATATCTTTTGGAGCGGCCTAGTGATATCCATTGTCCAAGCCGCTCTTTTTTGGCTATACCATCTCATTTCAACCCTGAAGTGAGGATCATGAGCATAGAGGCTGTTAACGCATTTCTCGAATAATCCTCCTTGCCAAGACCCAAGTGGTAAGTCTTGATTAGCGCACCTCGGCAGCAGTTGAAATTGCGTTGAGGGGATAGCTTATTGGGATCCCTAGGGAAGAAGCCTTAGTAATTCTTAATAATTGACTGCGACTGTTTGATGGTAAATTGTTCTTGTTCGTTTATTGGGTCTTCAATATGAGCACTCAAGCTGCTGCTGAGTTTTTGGATAAGGTGGGAGAAGATGCCTCTTTGCTAGAAGAGTTGGCGAAAGCTCTGGAAGCTGAGGATGATCGGGGTGCTGCCGCCCAGCTTGCTGTTAGCAAAGGCTATGACGTCACTCCCGACGAGCTTTGGGAAGAAGTGCAGAAACGCCAAGCGGAATTTGGCGAGCGTCAAGATGCTGGTGAACTCTCTGATGAAGAGTTGGAAGCGGTTGCCGGTGGTGAGGCTGTGGTTGCCACAGCTATTATCAGTGCCATTAGTACCATTGCCTCAGCAGCGATTCCTCTGACCCCTCAAATCAAAATCCCCAAGCCGAAGTGGTAGTCTCTTTCTCCACAGGATACAGAGCAGATCTGTATCCTGTGGATGTAGACTCCTATGGATGTATGAAGCAGGCTAGAGCAAATCTAGTCTGCTTTTGTCTCGTGCCTTTGCCTCTTTTGAGATATGCAGCTGAGATATGCAGCAGATGTTTGTTCTCAGTCCCTAACCTTGCTCTCTGTTGGATGAGTTTGTCGAGGTTGAGTAGAAGTTGTTTCTGATCTTTTCCAATCGTGGTCTACGACCCACCTCGACTGAGCTGAGGGTAGGCCCCCTATCACCTCAGATTTCAATCAATTCTTAGAAAGCCTATGGACAGAGGAAGAGAGGCTGAATATCGAAGAGGTTGGCATCGATATGTGGGCTGGATTTGCCAGGCTAGTCAAGCCGGTATTTCCCAAAGCACATATTGTCTATGACAGATTTCATGTGATGCAGAAAGCTGCCAAAGAATTAGACAGACTTAGACGACAGTCTCGACTCACAGAAAAAGGCTCAAGAAGAATCATACTTAAGAATAATGAAGACTTAACTGCGGAAGAAAAAGCAAAACTAGCAATCTATTTAAGACAAAGTCAACAACTGAGGCAAGCCTATACACTGAAAGAAAGACTACGAAGCATTTTCGAGAGCAGGATCACCGTAAAAGAAGGAGAGGTTCAAATAGTCGCATGGCTGAAAGATGTTCGAAGAATCTACACCGATGTGGTGAAAACAATCCAGAATCATCTTCAGGGAATCTGTCAGTATTTTGCCAATCGTGTGACCAGTGGCATCATGGAGGGAATCAACAACCGGATCAAGGTAATCAAGCGACAAGGGTATGGGTTTACCAACATTACAGCCCTTTAATGCTCCGCATGCCTAAAGTGAACGTGGGTTTGCTACAACAACAGTTGTGTCCTTACCCTATTTTGAACCTATTTTGAAAGCGCTAGAGTGCTCCGCACCGCTGTCGCGAAGGGGATTCCCCCGTGCTAGGTGACTAACGGTCGCGCTAGCGTGCCCTTGGCGCAAAGGGCTGTACTAACTTCAGAGCCAGATTATTGGCAGCTTTCTGGCCTTAGTAATCCTTGATCACCATAAGTCCGGGAGGGCCGGAACGGTTGTCTTTGACTGGAACCCAAGGCAAAAAGACCCAGCCAACATGGGGCGAAAAATGAATCAGCAGTTTGTCCAAATTCCCACCGCCCGGTTGAAGCAGAGAGCATCTCAGCTTTGCCAGCCGTATGGCATCCGATTTGTTGAAACAGAGGAAGCGAATACTTCAGCAGCAAGTTTTCTGGACAAGGACGCTCTTCCCCAATACGGTGAAAAACCCGAAGGCTGGAAAGCGTCAGGACGGCGTGTCAAACGAGGACTCTATCGAACCGCAGGAAATGGGTATCTGAATGCGGATGGCAATGGAGCTGCCAATATACTCCGGAAAGTAGCGGCAACATTGGGGCTTGACCTCAGTGGAGTCAGTAGAGGCGCATCGTGCTCCGCATGACCCGGAGGGTCATTGACAACGCCGTTGCAAGTCCGATTCTGGGCTATTCAAGAATCCCCGTCACTTTAGTGTGGGGAGTGTCAAATCTTCACCATACTGATCTCGAAATCGATCCTTTTGGGTCAGCAAGGATTGAATCTGCATCACCTCGGCATCTTTGTTGAGCAGGTAGGGCCGAAAGTGAGGATAGTAGCTCTCAGTCTTGAAGTTCTCGAAAGTAGCAATGGCTTCAGAATGATAGATCTGTTGGATTTGGCGAATAAATTTACTGCTCCCATAGGCCATAACGGGGCTCTCTCTGGGATAAAGGCAGTCAAGGGCAGTATCGTATTGGTTTACCACTTGCACTGGACATCCCTGTCGTCTAAGTTCCTCAATCAGGGGATTTTTGAGGGATTTGAAATGGGTCTCTCGAATAATATGATGGAGAACTGCTGCCAGGAAAGCGAGGAAGGGGTTTAGCGTTCAAAGCTGGTTCCGTGCAGCCTTGTGGAGCTGAGTGGCGTAGTCTTCGATAGTCTCGCGCATGGCGAGGGTCTCCAGCCAGGACTCCGGGATCTCCTGCTTCCCGTAGTAGGCTCCGGCCAGTTGTCCGTAAATGGCCCCGGTGGTGTCGGCATCATCCCCCAAATTCACCGCCAGCAGCGCCCCTTCAGCAAAGCTCTCACTGTGATAAAAGGCCCAGAGAGCCGCCTCCAGCGACTTAACCACATAGCCGGATCCCTGAATTTCCGGGGGTTGGCGCTGTCGAAAGGATCCGGCGGCAATTTCGGCAATCTCATCGGTTAGGGGTCGAGCGGCCCAATCATCAGCAATTGGAGAGAAGTAAGGGGTCAGTAGGTCAGACTTCGGGATCCCTTGCAGAGCCCCGATGATCAACCCGGCATAGTAGCGACAGGCATCCAGACAGGTGGGGGCGGCATGGGTGGTGCGGGAACTGTCGGCAGCCCGCTGCAAAGCGAGGTGGGGATCCCCTAGAAAAAATAATGGAATCGGGGCCAAGCGCATCAAGGATCCATTACCGGCAGATCTAGGGGAGCTAGAGCCGCTATAGGGATCCCCGTCGTTCAGGTAACGAGCCAGGGAACTGCGGACGGTGTTGCCAATATCGAAGCACTCGCCGGTGGAGCTGAGATGACCGTTTTGCCACCAGTCCACGTAGCGGTTCATTTGGTCGGCAGGGTCAAACCCCTCGCAAATGAGCAGGCTTTCCGCCAGACAAAGGGCCATCGAGGTGTCGTCTGTCCAGTAACCGGGGGGTAAGTTAAACGGGCCGCCCCCCTTCATCTCGGTCAGCGGTGTGAAGGATCCGGGAGCTTTGAACTCCAGAGTGGTTCCGAGGGCATCCCCCACCGCCAGACCCAGCAGGGATCCCTGATATCGTTCTTGCGTGGTCACCATCGATTGGCTTAAGGATCAAGTGAGTACATCATTACATATTTGCCCTCAAAACTTGTTCAGCCGTTAGTTTCAAACCTGGGAAAGTGGGAGAGACGACCATCTCACTGTCTCGAAATTGCTGGATTTCATACTCTCCATCCACTAGCGTACAGATGGAAAGGGTCGGCTGTTTGGGCTTACCTATATACAGAGTGCCCCCTAACCCTGCGTAGTCAGCAATCCAATATTCTGGAATACCTAAATCTGCATAATCTTCGACCTTGCGAGCATAATCATTTTGCCAGTTACTACTCACAACTTCCGCCACAAATTGAATTGAACTGCCTAGAGTTAGAATTGATTGCTCAGACCAAAATGGTTCTTTGATCAATTCATTCCGATTGACAACCAAAACATCAGGTCGAAACGCTGTCATCCCAACATTAGAAGGGCGCAACAGTGCTCGTTGAAGAACAAGCCAAGGTAAACCTATCCCCTCGATCTGGGCGCAGATTTTTGCAGTTATGAAGGCGGCCACTTCTTCATGTTGACCTGTTGGTTCCAAGTCGAACACCTCTCCATCAATCAGTTCATAGCGGTTATCAACACGATACTGGGCAAGGAATTCATCCAAGGTGAGCAGCTTTTGCTGTGTTAGCTGGTCGTTCGGCTGTGCCGTCCCAGAGGGAATTACAAGAGCCATAGGTCAACTTTACCTAATCAATACTTTCAGTCTACCAAATAGAATTTTTACTAGATTTACAGCTAATTAAAGCTTCCCTTGCCTTATTTCACAATATTGACAGAGCATCAGCGTTCAACTGCACATTCACTAAGACCCTGCTGTCTCACTAGCCCATTTCCAGTCTTCCAGATCACTCTCATTGCCCTCCAGCGTGAGAGGGCTCAGGCAAGGACACAGGCTTCAGGAAAATCCAAAAAAGTCGAATTGCCACACCAGCAAGCGCATCTCTGCCATCCGCAGGGGGATCCTTTATGGATTGGGACTGACTGTCGTAGTGCGGCGGATCGGTTGCCCGTTCAGAGTGTTGCCTTCTACCGTTCTCACCCAGCCTTGCCCTGGCACCCATTGATATTGCACATCCGTATCAGAGCCACCGAGCAGTTCCCCCTCGTCATTGAAAATACGAGTTTTACGCTGCCCTGGCCCTGGCCCAGTCGGTGTGCCGCTAGACTCCGTGGTCACGCTCTGTCCACGGGCGTTACTGAATTGACCAGTCCGTTGCCAACCTTCTCCCGGCTGACCTTTGATAATGGCCGAGCTACTGCCTACCGTTTCCCCCGCAGCATTTTCCACCGTGGTATTGCCCTGCCGTTGCCAACCCTCATCGGTGCGGGTGGTGGTGTGCTGATGGTTCAGCTGCCAGGTCTGACCGCGCTCGCTGGTGACTTGGCCGGAATATTCTCCTTCCATCCCTTGACCCGGAATGAATCGCCGGGATCCCTGCCCGGAATAGGTACCACTGCCGGATCCCCCATTTGGCCCGGTGCGGGTGTAGCTGCCGGAATGGGTAAAGGTGCCGGGGCCTGTGGAGGTGCGTTCACCGCTGGTATTCAGGGATCCACCGGAGGGGGGGGTGGTAATGCGGGTGTGCTGACGGGTTTGGGCCTGAGCCGTGGGGGAAAGCCCAAAAGCCAACAGGAGTAGGGGGATGAGTGACAGACGAAAACGCATACCAAGAACTCCTTATGTAAAGTGACCCAACCGTGAACCAACAACTCAACTGCAGCCTTCACCCCATCAGACTCTGACTCCACCTAGAAGGTTCAATCGGTACGTGAACACCGGTACGGGATCCCTGGGCTGACGGCAGAGCTATAACCTACTCTTAATGTTGCTGCTGTAGTCTCAGAGCTGGCTTTAATTCACCCGACTGCCTTTTTCTATGAATACCCGTCGTACCTTCTTGGCTGTTGTGGCTGGCTTGGTGGCTGCCTCTGGTGCTGCTTTCTTGGCTGCCGACAGCTTTGCTCAATCTCCTACCGATGTCAAAGTTTGGATTGCCTTCACGGATAACCGTCTCGATTGGGCCCGCGAAAAAGCGGCTGAATTCAACGAACAATTTCCCCAATACAATGTCACCGTTGAAGGGTACGGGAACTACGAAGAAATTCAGCAGGCTACCGACCTAGCCATTCAGCAGAATGCCGCTCCCGCTGTGGTGCAGTGGTTTGAAGTGGGCACCCAACGGGCGCGGGATTTTGGTTATTTCAAGTCTATTGCCGATGCTTTGGGCGACCGCACGGAAGTGAACGGGATCCCAGTAGATTTCGATGACTTCATTGAGCCCGTGGTGAGCTACTACACCCTAGATGGAAAGTTCACCTCCATGCCTTGGAACAGCTCCAGCCCCATTCTCTACTCCAACACTGCCATTCTGGAAAAAGCTGGCATCGATACGCCACCTGCTACCTGGCAAGAAGTGGAAGCTGCCTGTGAAAAAATCATGGCTCTTCCCGATGCTCCGCAAGGTTGCATTACATGGCCCAACCATGGTTGGTTCTACGAGCAGTGGATGGCCCAACAAGATGCTGTCCTAGCCAACAATGGAAATGGACGAGAAGGCCGAGCCACTGAGCTTTTCCTGGATTCTGAGCCTTCAATTGCCATTGCCTCTTGGTGGCAGAGCATGGAAGATCAAGGCTACTACGTCTACAGCGGTCGGCAACGGGATTGGGCCGCGACAGAGCAAGCGATTCAAACTGGCACCGTTGCTATGGCCATCACCAGCAGTGCCGATGCCGCTAACATCACCAACGCTGCCAAAGAAAACAACATTGACATCGTCACCACCCGTATGCCCTACAATGCCGAAACCGGCTGGACAGGCAACCTGATTGGGGGAGCGAGCCTCTGGCTGGTCAAGGATCTGCCCAAAGAGGTGGAAGAGGGGGCGCTGTCATTCATGCTGTGGCTGAACAACACCGAAAATGCGGCGGAATGGCACCAGGTGACTGGGTATTTGCCGATTCGGGAAAGCTCTGTGAAATTGCTGGAGTCTCAAGGCTGGTTTGAAGAAAACCCCAACTTTTACACGGCTAGCGATCAAATCAACAACTCCACCGTGACCACGGCCACTCGCGGCGCTCTCCTAGGGCCTTTTCCACAAATCCGCGATGTGATCACCCAAACCATGGAGGATCTCATGCTGAAGGGCGGGGATCCAGCCCAAGCCATGGCTCAGGCCAACCAGCAGGCCAATCAACTGTTGGCGGAGTACAACTCTCTCTACAACTAGCTCTGAAACAATCCTGATGGTGATGTTTTGGGGGTACTGAATCCAGGGATAGGGGTGGGTGACAGCCTACCCCTTTCTTGGTTCTGATACTTTTTTGTTTCTGAGTTTCTGATAATTGTGATCTTGGCTGTAGGCAACGTCAGAGAGGGACTGAGGTAGAAAGCCATGTTCGGGCTTATCCAAATACTGGTGCCACTGTTAGCGGGGTTGATTGGGGCCGTTTGGGTGGGATCCCGTTTTCGGCGCATGAAACGTTCCGGGCTAGTGGGGGCAGCCTGTGGAGGTCTGGCAGGGGGCTTGGGATCCCTGATTTTTATGGCTCCACTGGATTTTTGTACTTTTGAGCCGGAGCGCAACTGGATCGATGCGGTATTTGGGGTGGGGTTGGTGCTGGTGGGGATGGCCATCCCGCTTGGGCCGCTGCTGGCGTGGACCCAACAGGAGTATCACCGCCACCTGGGAATAAGACCCACACCCCCTCAACACAAGGGCATTTTTAAGCAGTGGTGGCTGGCCTGGCTGTTCCTTTTGCCCACCCTAACGATTTTGGTGCTGTTTCTGTACTATCCGGGGCTGGATACCTTCCGCCTTTCCACTCTTCTCACCTTTGTCGGCGCCCCGCGTAGCCGCTTTGTCTGTGTGGATAACTTCACCAGTCTTTTAACGGATTCCACCTATCTGCGCAGTATCGGCATCACCTTCGCGATTTCCGCCGCCATTATTGTCTTTGGTTTAACCGGATCCCTTTTGATTGCCACGCTAGCCTATCAGCCGATTCGAGGAGCCACGATTTACCGCATTCTGTTGATCTGGCCCTATGCTATTTCTCCAGCGGTGGCTGGGATCATCTTTTTCATTATGTTTAACCCCTTGGGGGGAGTGGCTAACTATGTATTGAGTTTGGTCGGGATCCCTCGTTTGAACTGGTTAGGTGATCCCAACTTGGCCCCCTGGGTGGTGATTTTTGCCAGTGTTTGGAAGCAGATGGGCTACAACATTTTGTTTTATATTGCTGGATTACAAAACTTGCCCAATGACTTGCAGGAGGCGGCTGCCATTGATGGAGCAGGAGCCTTTCGCCGCTTTCTGTCAATTACAGTTCCCTTGTTATCCCCAATTACCTTCTTCTTGGTAATTACCAATATGACCTACGCATTTTTTGATATTTTCGGCACCATTGATCTGCTCACTGCCGGTGGCCCTTCTGGATCCACGTCAGTGTTGATCTATGAGATTTACAAGATCGGGGTCTCTTCAGGTAACTTGGGCAAAGCGGCGGCCCAATCGATTGTGCTGTTTTTGATGGTGGTCGGTCTCACCCTGATTCAATTCCGCACCACAGAGCGCAATGTTACCTATGGTGGATGAATCCTCAACAAAGCGACCCAATTTAGAATGGGAGATGCCACTCCGGGATCCCGCATGAACCTCACCGCAAGACCGACTCCTTTAATGAGAGGGCTATGGGTAGGGCTGCTGGCGCTGCTATTGCTCTATCTAGGGGGATCCCCGACTTGGAGTCAAACCCATCGCAACCTCAGCAATGCCGATTTGCAAGGGCAGGATTTTTCTGGCCAGGATTTGCGGGGCAGTAGTTTTGTTAGTGCCAATCTACACGGGGTGGATCTGCACGGCGCCAATCTGGCGGGGGCGGCCTTGACCAAAGCCGATCTGTCGGAGGCCAATCTTGCCGGAGTGGATTTGAGCCATAGCTTACTGGATTTGGCCAACTTGACAGGGGCCAATCTGCAGGGAGCCAACCTCACCGGTGCCATTACCGCTCGTGCTGTCTGGCAGGGGGCGGATATCACGGGGGCAGATTTTAGTGAAGCCTATGTGGATCGGGCGGCGCAGCGGCAGCTCTGTGAACGGGCCAGGGGATCCCATCCGGTTACCGGAGTGGAGACCCGCGAGAGTTTGGGCTGCCCCTGAAACAGCTGCCAACTGAGCGTTTCATGAGATCCAACCGGCGATGCCAAAGGTGAAGAAAACAGGATCCCTTAAGGGTTGCAGCCGGATCGGCCTTTAGATTGGGTGAGTCATTGGTGATTTGCCGCTCTCCCGAAAGGATCCGCAACTATGAGCAAACCCAGCTTTGCTGTCATCGGTCTGGCCGTGATGGGGGAAAACCTTGCCCTCAACATTGAACGCAATGGCTTTCCCGTTGCCGTCTACAACCGCACCGGATCCAAAACCGACCAGTTCATTCGGGAACGAGCTCAAGGTAAACAGGTTACCCCTGCCTACAGCCTGCCGGAATTGGTGCAGGTGATGGAGCGGCCCCGCAAATTCTTGATCATGGTCAAAGCCGGTGCACCGGTGGATGCGGTGATTGACGAACTTAAGCCACTCCTCGACCCTGGGGACATCATCATTGACGGTGGCAACTCCCTCTACACCGATACGGATCGCCGCGCCGAAGCGCTGGCCCCAACAGGATTACACTTTGTCGGCATGGGGGTGAGTGGCGGCGAGGAAGGAGCCTTGAATGGCCCCAGTCTGATGCCCGGTTGCAGCCCAGAAGCTTACCAAGAACTGGAACCGATCCTAACCAAGATCGCGGCGCAAGTGCCGGATGGCCCCTGTGTCACCTACCTCGGGCCAAAGGGGGGTGGGCACTACGTGAAGATGGTGCACAACGGCATTGAATACGGCGATATGCAGCTGATTGCCGAGGTCTATGACCTGATGCGCAGAGGCTTGCGGTTGTCGGCAGCCCAGATGCAGGAGATTTTCCAGGCTTGGAACGAGACGGAGCTGGAGTCGTTCTTGATAGAAATTACTGCCAAGATTTTTCAAACCCTAGATCCGGAGACCGGCAAACCCTTGGTGGACTTGATTTTGGACAAAGCGGGACAAAAGGGTACCGGGCTGTGGACGGTCAAAGATGCCCTCGATCTGGGGGTGGCTGTACCCACCATCGAAGCAGCCGTACAGGGTCGGATCCTCTCTTCCATCAAAGAGGAACGGGTCGCCGCTTCTACCCAACTCAAAGGCCCCGGCACCGACTTTGAAGGGGATCCCCAGAGCTTCATCCAAGACCTGCGCGCCGCCCTCTACTGCTCCAAGATCTGCTCTTATGCCCAGGGGATGGCCCTGATCAAAAAAGCGGCTGCCACCCACGGCTATGTTTACAACTTCAGCGAGATCCCTCGCATCTGGAAGGGTGGGTGCATCATTCGGGCGCGGTTCCTGGGAGAAATTCAATCCGCCTACAAACGGGATCCGGAGCTGGTGAACCTGTTGTTGGATGAGGAGTTTAAGCAGGCAATTCAGGAGCGGCAGGGATCCTGGCGGCGAGTCGTGGCTACAGCCGCAGCTTTAGGGATCCCGATTCCAGCCATTAGCGCCTCCCTGGCCTACTACGACAGTTACCGCACTGCCAATCTGCCGCAAAATCTCACCCAAGCCCAGCGGGATTTCTTTGGGGCACACACCTTTGAGCGAACCGACAAACCCGGTGTCTTCCATCACGAGTGGAGTGCCTGAGTGGGTGGATATGCCTGGGGAACAGGGGGCAGAACAGCGGGTACGAGAGCTGCGGGCTCTGCTCCAAAAGGCCAGCATTGCCTACTATGTCCACGATGCCCCTATCCTGGAAGATAGCGTCTATGACCGTCTTTACCGGGAGCTGCAGGAGCTGGAGAAGGCTTATCCAGAGCTGATTACCCCCGATAGCCCGACCCAACGGGTGGGAGAAAAACCAGCCAGCCAGTTCCAAACCGTTCCCCATCGGATCCCGCTCTACAGCCTAGAAAATGCCTTCAACCTGGAGGAGTTGCGGGAATGGCAGGAGCGTTTGCTGCGGGTTTTGGGGCGCAGTCCCGATCGGGATCCCCATGACCCGGAAAGCCACAGCGGGACGGAGTCCTCCCAGGAGGAGCTGGACTATGTGTGTGAGCTGAAAATTGATGGCTCCGCTTTGGCCCTTACCTACATCAATGGGGTGCTGGAACGGGGCGCTACCCGTGGTGATGGGCAAACCGGAGAAGACATCACCCAAAATGTGCGCACGATTCGCTCGATTCCCCTGCGGTTGGCGGTATCGGATCCGCCGCCGGTTGTGGAAGTGCGGGGGGAAGCTTATCTTTCAATTGCCGAGTTTGAGCGGATTAACCAAGAGCGTCGTTCCGCTGGGGATCCCCCCTTTGCCAATCCGCGTAACTGTGCCGCCGGAACCCTGCGCCAGTTGGATAGCCGCATTGTTGCCGCCCGCAAGCTCAGCTTTTTTGCCTATACCCTGCACTGGCCGGAGGGATGGGGAAAAGGGGATCCCCCCAAAACCCAGTGGGACTGCCTACACCAGCTGAAGGCTTTCGGGTTGAGCACCAACCCTTTGTCGCGGCTGTGTCGGGGGCTTGAGGAAGTGAGCCAATTTTATGAGCAGTGGCGAGCAGCCCAGCTTCCCTACGCCATCGATGGCGTGGTTGTGAAACTGAATTCCCTTGCTCTTCAGGAGGAAGCCGGTTTCACCCAGAAGTTCCCCCGGTGGGCCATTGCCTTAAAATACCCAGCCGAACAGGTCCCCACCCGTATTCGGGCCATTGTGGCCAGTGTTGGTCGAACTGGTGCCGTTACTCCGGTGGCGGAGTTGGATCCGGTTGTGTTGGCCGGTACCACCGTCAGCCGCGCCAGTTTGCACAATGCCGATCGCCTGCGGGAGCTGGATGTGCATCTTGGGGATACCGCCGTCGTTCGCAAGGCAGGGGAGATTATCCCTGAGGTTGTCTCCATCCTGAAGGAGTTACGCCCTGCTAATGCCGTTCCCTACACCTTGCCCCGCCACTGCCCCGAATGCAGCACACCCTTGATTCGCCTAGAGGGGGAGGCGGTGACCCGCTGCCCCAACCCCAAGTGTCCGGCCAAGCTGCGCGGCCAACTGCAACACTGGGCCAGCCGCGATGCTCTGGATATCGAAGGATTGGGGGAAAAACTGGTGGCCCAATTGGTGGAAAAGCTAGGGGTGGTAACCGTGGCGGACTTGTATCACCTCACCGCAGAGCAACTGCAGAGCCTAGAGCGGATGGGATCCCGCTCTAGCCAAAAGTTGATCCAGGCCATTCAGAAATCCCGCCAACAACCCTGGGAACGGGTGCTGTACGGATTGGGGATCCCCCATGTGGGGGTGGTCACTGCCAAAACCCTGGCCAGCCATTTCTCCAGCCCAGATCTGCTTGCCCAAGCCAGTCCAGAAACCATTGCCCAGATCTATGGGTTGGGAACTGAAATTGCAGAAGCCGTGGTCGCCTGGTTTGCAGAGCCGGAGCATCGTCAGTTGCTGGAGGCGTTACAAGCCTTGGGGATCCCTCCTGCCCCTACCCAAGCAGCGGCCACAGTGGCCAAAGTACTGGCCGGGCGAAAATTTGTTATCACGGGTACCCTACCCACCCTCTCCCGCACAGAAGCCAAGAGCTGGATTGAAAGCCGAGGGGGCAAAGTGACCGCCAGCGTCAGTCGTCAAACCGACTATGTGGTGGTCGGCTCCGAAGCAGGCTCCAAGCTGGAACAGGCGCAACAGTTGGGGATCCCTTTGCTCAGTGAAGCAGAATTATTGGCGTTGGATCCCACTGCCGAATTCGGTGATCCGCATCACTGACAAGGGTAGAGTCTAGAAAAACCTAGGGTAAGGTGGTTGTTCCACCCGCAAGGATGTTCTATGATACGGCTCAGGTGAGGAGTGGACGCCAATAGGGGGAAGCGGACGAAACACGGACAGTCCCTTCCCTCTTTTGGTATGAATGGTATGAAAAGGTGCAAGAATCCCTTCTCAAAAAGTATCCAATTTAGCTGAAAAGCGCGACAGTCTCTTTCCCCTGTCTTTGCCAGGGCCAATCGAATTCCACTATGATGGGGTTAGCGGAGACGCATGTTTCCGTTCACTCCTCACACCATCTTCCGCTCGGCGTAAAGTCGGGCGGTTTTCTTATGAACTAAACCTATGAACGGACTCCCCGAGGCTTCATCCTGGGATCCGCTCCGGCAACGGTAGACAGGTCAAGGTTTGTTTGCGAATCACCTGCCGAACCGCGTGAGAGACCGGGTTGGTTTCGCGGCTCAGGTCTTGTTGATGCAAATCATAGGCTCTTTGTTCCTCCTCCACAGCGCGGCGATCCTGCCCAAACACCTGACGGAAGGTGCCCTGATCCAACACCGGATGCAGCAATCGCTAAGATCCATGGGATCCCGAACACATGCCGAAAATAAAACGTGGAATGCACCCAAATGCTCGTAGAACTGGTGGGCACATACACCACGAACAGATAAAAAGCCCCGTCTTCTGAAGCCAAATGGAAATAGGGATACTCATAGGTGACCTGGATCCGATTTTTGCCCCGCTGCCCGATTAAAGCCGCCAACAATCGTGGCGCTTCTACTTCGTACAAGGCCCGAACCGTGCGTTCGTCGCTCTCTAGGTGCAACAAAACCGGATTGACCCAGGGTTGTTGGCTCCTGTGCAACTGGGCATGGAATAGATCGGTGGCATTTTCAGTCATGTAGCTGAAGTGGCAATGGACAGGCCCCTCCATCGGAATTGGGTGATAGCGGGGATCCGTGGCAGGGGGAATCACCGGCAAGGCACGCTCCTCAGTCCGAGCGGGATCCCCAGGAAAAGCCCAAATCCAGCCGCCATATTGCCGCACCGGGTAGCTTTTCAGGCAAAACTTGGCTGCGAGTCCGTTGAATCCGGGGGTGAGGCTGCATTTCCCTTGCGCCGTAAAGCGCCAGCCGTGATAACCGCACATCAGCTCGGATCCCACCACCTCGCCAAACCGGCTCAGCCGCACCCGCTTGTGGGGGCAAGCATCCTCAAACACGCTGTAATGACCTGTGGGTGAGCGAAACACCAGCAGCTCCAATGCCCCAATCCGCACCCCCAATAGCCCCCTCGCCGGAAAACTGCGCTCATGGGCAACCGGCCACCAGTAATCCAGATTCACCCCACAACGACGCACATCCTGCATAAAATCCCCCTGGCATGGGTTCGGGACACGCTGGCAATCTCGCGCCCAGGACAAGCAAACGCAACAAACCTACTAGAAATGCTAGACTAGGAAGTCAGTGAGATTTGCACAAATTCCGGCATCCTTGCCCTTTTACCGCCGCCGATTTGCTGCACATTGTCTGAAGTCCAGCCTTCTTCTGGCTTTTGCCGAGTAGGATAGCCGAGAGCGAGCAGCACCGAGGATTCCATGGCCAAATACGACTCCCACTTGAAATGCTCTTTTTGCAATAAGTCCCAGGATCAAGTTCGTAAGTTGATTGCCGGGCCGGGGGTCTACATCTGTGACGAATGTGTTGACCTCTGCAACGAAATTTTGGATGAAGAACTCTACGACGGCAACACCCCCCCCGCCGCCACTCCTGCTGCCAGCCGCCGGGAAGCCCCGAAAAAATCCTCCCGTAGCCTGCCCTCTCTGGCACAACTGCCCAAGCCCCGCGAGATCATGCGCTATCTCGACCAATATGTAATCGGGCAAGAAAATGCCAAAAAGATCCTGTCAGTGGCAGTGTATAACCACTACAAGCGGCTTTCTTCCAAAGCCACCCCGAGCAACGGTGCAGCAGGTTCTGACCTGGACGATGTGGAGCTGCAAAAGTCCAACATCTTGATCATCGGCCCCACCGGTTCCGGCAAAACCCTGCTGGCGGAAACCTTAGCTCGCATGTTAGACGTACCCTTTGCGGTAGCGGATGCCACCACCCTCACGGAAGCGGGGTATGTGGGCGAGGATGTGGAAAACATTCTCCTGCGCCTGTTGCAGGTGGCGGATTTGGATGTGGAAGAAGCGCAGCGCGGCATTATCTACATCGATGAAATTGACAAAATTGCCCGCAAGAGTGAGAACCCCTCCATTACCCGCGATGTCTCCGGCGAGGGAGTACAGCAGGCTCTGCTGAAAATGCTGGAAGGGACCATCGCCAACGTGCCGCCCCAGGGAGGCCGCAAGCACCCCTACCAAGACTGCATTCAAATTGATACCTCCAACATCCTCTTCATTTGTGGAGGGGCTTTTGTCGGTTTGGAGAAGGTGATCGAACAGCGCATCGGCAAAAAATCGATGGGCTTTATCAAACAAGGGGAACAGTTGTCGGTCACCCGCGATCAGCGCATGGCAGATGCCCTCAAAGCCTTGGAGCCGGATGATTTGGTCAAGTACGGCATGATCCCCGAGTTCACGGGGCGGATCCCAGTGGTGGCCACGCTGGAGCCACTGGATGAGAAAGCCTTGGAGGCCATCCTGACCCAGCCCAAAAATGCCATTCTCAAGCAATCGCAAAAGCTGCTGCGCATGGATGGAGTGGAGCTGGAATTCGAACCCGCTGCCATTTCCGCCATTGCCAAGGAAGCCTACCGCCGCAAGACCGGAGCACGGGCCCTGCGGGCTATTGTCGAAGAGCTGATGTTGGATGTGATGTATGAGGTTCCCTCTCGCCGCGACGTCAAGCACATTCGTATCACTGCTGAGATGGTGGAGCGCCGTTCCACCCGCGAGCTGATTCCCCACCCTTCCACTTTGCCCAAACCGGAGTCTGCTTAGATATAAGTTAGATTTCAGTCTGCCTAGATGCCTAGATGTATGATCCGTTCGTTCGAGGTAAGGGGCGAGAAGGCGAATGGCTCGGCAGCGGGTGGATCACGAGTATGCGGTGATCGGACTGGGACGCTTTGGCTCTAGCTTGGCCCTAACGCTGGTGGAGCGGGGGCATAATGTTCTCGGAATTGATCGCAGTCGAGAGATTGTACAGCGGTTAGCGGATCAGCTCACCCAGGTGGTGGCTCTCGACTCCAGTGATGAAGATGCGCTGCGGGCGGTGGATATTCTCTCCTTCGACACCGTGGTGGTGGCGATTGGGAGCGACTTTGAGAGCAATCTGCTGACGACGGTAGCTCTGAAAAGTTTGGGGGTTCGCAATGTGGTCTGTAAGGCTTCAACGGAGCGTCAGCGCTCGATTTTGCTGCGGGTAGGGGCGGATCGGGTGGTACTGCCGGAGCAGGAGGCAGGGCGGCGCTTGGCCCAGGTCTTGACGGCTCCAGGCGTTTTGGATCAACTGGAGCTGGAGCCAGGCTACAGTATTACGGAGCTGCGAGTGCCGCAGTCACTGATGGGGCATACCCTCTCGGAGTCGGATTTGCGGCGTCGCTTTGGCATTACGGTATTGGTCGTGAAACGCAAGCAATCTTTGATCGTCTCGCCACCGGCGGATTATGTGTTGGAGGAAGGGGATCTTTTGGTGGTGCTGGGTGCCAACACAAACATCAGTCGGCTCAATGAGCTGTGAGGGATCCCGATGGAATCGGAGGTGACTAAGGACTTCGTCCCGCTGACACGAACCGACTCGGGAGCGGCTCAACCCTCCAATGTCTTTAAGGAACGTTTTAATCGGTTCTTTTTGGGAGACAAGCGTCGCCGGTTGCCACCGCCGTTGCGCCTGGTGACGGGGTTGGGGTTGTTGGCGGTGGTGGGTACCCTCATTTTGATGTTGCCAGGGATTGGGCGCGGGGATCCCTTGAGCTGGAATGAGGCCCTGTTTACGGCAATGTCAGCCCTGAGTGTGACGGGGCTATCGATTATCCAAGTGGCGGATGATCTCACCTTGTTTGGCCAAATCATGCTGCTGATCTTGATCCAGATTGGCGGGGTGGGCTTCATGGTGCTGGCGGTGGTGGTGTTTCAGCTGATGGGGCGGCGCATTTCTCTGTTGAATCGCCTGGCCCTTTGCAATTCTTTGGGGCTGATCGATCCGGGGGCGATCTTGGCCTTGACCCGTAAAGTTTTGCTCTCAGTTACCTTGATCGAGTTGGGAGGGGCATTGCTGTTGTGGTTGCATTGGCGGGACTTGTATGGACCGAAGCAGGCCATTTTTCTGGCGGTTTTTCACGCGGTTTCCGCCTTTTGCAATGCCGGGTTTGATCTGTTTGGGACAGCCGGGATCCCTACGGATAATCTTTCTTTGACAATTTTGGCCGCCTTGATTTTTATTGGCGGACTGGGCATTCCTGTCTTGTCAGATTTGCTCACTTGGCCGCGGGGGCATCGCCCTTCTTTGCACACGCGCATCACGCTTGGGGTGGTGGTGGTGCTGCTTTGCGCGGGCGGTATTGGCCTGTTCTTGGGAGAAAGTTTGCCAGGGGGATCCCTGCTGGAGGTGAGCTGGCCCCGACGCCTGGGCCTGACGTTTTTCCAGTCGGTTTCGGCCCGGACAGCCGGGTTTGCCGGGATCCCGATTCAGGATTTGTCCCCACCGAGCCAGTTGCTCTTGATGGCGCTCATGTTCATCGGAGCCGCTCCGGCCTCGATGGGAGGTGGGATTACCACAGGCACCTTTGCGGTGTTGGTGCTGGCTTTGTGGGGCTATGCCCGCGGCTTACCCAGTGCCCAGATTGCCGGGCGCAGTTTGGATCCTTCCATGGTGCGTAAAGCAGCGGCAGTGTTGACGGTTTCACTGTTTGTGGTGCTGTTGGCGGCATGGTTGATTTTGATGAGCCATGGGGAGAGTCGTCTGGATCCGGTGCTGTTTGAAGTCATCTCCGCCTTTGCCACCTGCGGTCTCTCGACCGGGTTTACCACAGACCTGAATCTGTTTGGCCAGCTGATCATCGCTCTGGTGATGTTCTGGGGACGGTTGGGGGCGCTGACGATTGTTTTGGCCTTGGCCCAACAACAACCGCGACAGTTGGTGATTTATCCTGAGGAGCCGATTTTAATCGGTTAATCCTGCCAACCGGAAACCAGAAGGGTAGAGCCTTCGCCTTCTGGATTTGGGGAACTTGAGGGGCAAGATTCTGCGTCGGAGCTTACGAAAAACAGCGTAAAGCCCCCGGTTTCCAACCGGGGGATATAAGCGCACAGGCTGAATTTATTCAGCAACAGAAATAGTACATACAATAGTCCCCATGAAACGGGTCACCACCACACTCAAGCTCAAGTTTCTTGACCTCAATGTGGTCAAAGCAGAGATGTTTAACCAGACGGTTTGTGCGACAACCGAGCTGGCAAACGAACTGCTCCGCATCAGTCCAAAGGAACGAAAAGCATTGACAACCGCCAAAGTGGTAACCCCACTCAAGTCGGCCCTCTCCAACCAGGTGATTCGTGTCCTGAAGGGGAAAGCCGGCCAGCGGGTCAAACACTTCAAAGTGTTCTGGCCAGAGGTCAACAACCAAAACTGGAAGCTGCACAAAGTAGGTAGCACCTACTCGGTGAGTTTTCCCACAATTCAGGGTGACAAGCGGGTTCCCCTTGAGGTTGGCAGTTCCTACTATGCCGAGCGTCTTGAGCGCATCCTGGCTGAGCAGGATTGTGAACGGGGAACCTTGAAACTGATGCAAATACGTGGGGTTTGGTATGCTGTTCTGTCTATCACTTGGGAAGTTCCCGAAGTGAAGAGTACGGAGCGACTAGGTGTTGACCGGGGGCAGAACCGTTTGGCAGTGGCGGCCACCCGTTGGGGTCGGGCGGTGTTTTTTGGGGGTGGAGAGGTAGCCTATCGTCGTCGTCGTTTCCAGAAGCGTCGTGCCCAGTTGCAACAGGCGGGTAAATACCGAGCACTCAAGCGACTGGAGCGCAAAGAAGCCCGTTGGATGAGGGCGGTCAACCACACCGTTAGCCGTCGCATTGTGCGGTTTGCCAAGGCGGTAAATGCAGATGTGTGGATGGAAGACCTCTCAGGTATCCGCCAATCCAGACAGAGCCAGAAGGCGCGTTCGGATGCCGGGAAATCGCGCCATACCTGGTCGTACTACGACCTGGAGTGGAAGGTTGCCTACAAGCTGGAAATGGCGGGCAGGACGCTGCATAAACGTCCTGCTGCCTACACATCCAAAACCGACCACAGGACAGGATTGATTGGGAAAAGGAGTGGGTATCTGTTCACCGGGCAGGACGGGTATTGCTGTGACGCGGACTGGAATGCCGCAATAAACATTGCTCGGTGGGACGGATTTTCGTGTCCCTTGAGTCTAAAAGAAGCCCTGCCCGTAATAGGCAGGGTCGGCTCAGGGGATGGGGTATTTGGCAATCCCCTGAACTCCATGAATCCTCCACAGCTTCAAGCTGTGGGGAGCTAGAAGGGAGAATCCCCCGTTTTATAAACGGGGGAGTGTCAAACTCCATCGGCGTTCTGGGAGCAAAGTTCAGAAAGAGATGCCCAACTCTCCCCAGTTCAGAATCCAGCTTACCCCTGAGCAGCCTCCGTTAGACTGAGTAACGAGTCATCCTCTCCTGCAAGCCCCTCATTTCTTCGTCCCTTATCCAATTGGGAGCCCTTTATCTGTGTCCAAGTTCCTCCTTATCGGTTCTACCGAGCCTTTCAGTGGTAAGTCTGCTGCCATTCTGGGTTTGGCTAAGCATTTGCAGCAGCAAGGGATGAAGATAACCTACGGCAAGCCGATTGGCTCTTGCATGACGGAAGATTGCTCCATTGAAGGGGGCGATCCGGACATGCGTTTTGTGGCGGAGTCTCTACGGCTCACCATTGCCCAAATGCCGCCGATGCTTCTACAACTGAACGGAGATGCTCTGCTGGCGCAAATGAAGCAAAATCCTGGGGAGTCTGCCCCAGACCATCCGATTGCGCCTCTGTTGGAATTTGTGCAGGGATCCCCTGCGGATTTGGTGTTGCTGGAAGGCCCTGCCGATCTCTACGAAGGGGAGCTGTTTGGTTTGTCACTGGCTAAAATGGCCCAAGCTTTGCAAGCCCCTGTCCTGTTGATCAGCCGCTACCACTCGCCATTGGCGGTCGATTCTATCCTTGCTGCCCATACCCAACTGGGATCCCATTTGGCGGGGGTCTTACTGAACGATGTACCGCAAAACCAACTGCAACAGGTGAAAACCGTGATCCAGCCTTTCCTGGAGGGCCGCGGGATCCCGGTGTTGGGTGTACTGCCCTCCCACCGCATTTTACGCAGCATCAGTGTCGGAGAACTGGCTCGACAACTGGAAGCGGAGGTGCTCTGTTGCTCGGATCGGCTGGATCTGATGGTGGAGGATATTGCGGTGGGGGCAATGAACGTCAACTCGGCTCTGAAATATTTCCGTAAATCGGAACACAAAGCGGTGATCACGGGTGGAGATCGCACCGATATCCAATTGGCCGCCCTGGAAACCTCGACGCTTTGTCTGATCCTGACCGGCAAGTTGCCCTTGGATCCCCGCATTCAGTCGCGGGCGGAAGAGTTGGAGGTACCGATCCTCTCAGTCGATCTGGATACCTTCACCACCATCAATCGTATCGAACGGGTCTTCGGACAAATCCGCCTCCACGAAGAGGTTAAGGTGCGCTGCATCCAGGAGCTAATGTCATCAAATTTTGACTTTTCCCGTCTTTATGCCCACCTTGGCCTGACACAATCCCTAGTGTCGGCGGCGCGGACGTAAAAAGGCTACAGTGTCAACCTGTCTGCATTTAGTGTTAGTAAAGAAAAAATATCAATCTAAGCACTATACCTGAGACAGCGAGAAAGAGCTCATTTCTTGTTGATCTATTTCTAGTGTTGGAAACTTTCCAACGCCTGCAATCATTTCTGCAAAAAAACGCAGGAATCTCTCACCAGCCTAGCCTACTCACTGGATTCGAGGGATATCATGCACGTATTCATCACCTCAACACACCACTCCTCCCCCAGATTATCTGGGGGTTTTTGTTTGGACGATTTTGAATAGAGTTTTGCTGGATTGACAACAGAATGCTTAGGTTTCTACTACCGATAGTGTGACAGCCTTCATTCTTGCGGCTATTAACACTATCCTAGGGCAGTAGCGACGGCACACCGCAAGGCGATAGGATGCAGGTTCTGTCCTTGCAAGGTTTGAAGGGATCCCTTGAGCATGGCCACAGTTTCTCGCAAAGCGGCACGACCGACTCGATTGGTGACTTGTCCTCGCACTGGCATTTTCACCGACGGAGGATGTTCTCCCAATCCGGGGCCAGGGGGATGGGCTGTTGTGGTGGTTCAGGAGGATCAAATTGTGGAGGAGTGGTACGGTGGGGATCCCGCTAGCACCAACAACCGTATGGAGTTAACCGGCTTAATTCAGGCATTGCGGTATTGCCGCGACACTGAAAACAACACCATTCACACCATCTACAGCGATTCCAACCTGTGCGTACAAACCTACAACAGTTGGATGTCCCAATGGGCTGCGCAGGGATGGCGGCGACGCACTGGCCCCGTGGAGAACTTGGATTTGGTGCAACAGCTGCATCAATTACAACAGCAGTGCCCCCACATCCAGGTGAGCTGGATTCAGGCCCACAAAGGGATGCGTTGGAACGAATATGCAGATGAGTTGGTGGCCCGCGGTCGGCTGCAGGCGAAGTGATTCAGATCACATCTAAGCCGATAGTAGCAGACAAGGTTCCAGCCCATCGCCTATGCTCAGAGAGATGGCTCGTTGCAGGTGTTTCCATGCAGGCCCAACTTCATCGTGGTTTTCGCCCTCTCTCCCTGACCCTGCTGGCTTTGGGAGGGGCTTGGCTGGTCGGGGCCTGTCAGCGAAAAGCTCCAGAAGCCCAACTGCCAGGGGATATTCTGCCGGAGACGGTGTTGGTTCCCCAATCTGTACCGATGGTGTTGGCCTTTGCCACCAACCCAGAAGCAGCGTTCAGCACCCATCCTGATCTGTTGGCACAATGGGAAACCTGGACCTCAGAAGCCTTGGCAGAAACCGGCAGCGAGTTTCCCAGAGAGGACATCCAAAACTGGGCTGGGGAGCAGTTTACGATGGCGGTGGTGGTGCCCAATCTGGTGCCGACTGCCTCTGAGCCTATCCCTGGGATCCTGTTCGGGGCCAGTACCCGCAACACCGATTTGTCTGGGCAATTTTTGGCCCAGGTGCGGCAACAAGCGGAAGCAGAAGGGGCTAACTTCGAACGTCGCCAAGAGCAAGGGGTGACCCTCCACGTCCAAACCAACGGGGATCCCGGCGAACAGTGGGTGACCGCAGAATTTGGCAACCGTTTTGTGGCTGTGGCCAACGATCCAAGCGTGATGCAGCAGGCGGTGGCTGTTTATCGTGGTGAAGCAGAATCCATCAGCCGTTCTGAACGCTTCCGCTCTGCCGCTGCCGAGCTGTATACCGATGGAGCCCTGGCCTTTGCCTACCTTAACTTTGAGACTTTACAGGACAACCCCGAATGGGGGGGCTGGATGGAGGAAGTCGATCCAGCGGCACTGAAGTCTCTGAAGCCGATTCGCTCCTTGGCCATGGCTGCCCACTGGCAGGAGCAGGGCTTACGAGTCCGGATGCTCACCCAAACCGATCCGGAGGCCAATTTACAAGCTGGATTGCAACCTGCCCGTGGGGAGCTGATCCAACGCCTGCCAGGTAACGCTCTGACCGTGATCAGCACCCAACAGATTGCCCAACGTTGGCAAGCCCTGTTGCCTAAGCTAGAGGAAGATCCGCTGGTGAAAGAGTCGCTGGAGGAGCTGCGGGCTGAGTTTCGCGCCAGTACCCAACTGGATTTGGAACAAGATGTGCTCGCCTGGATGGATGGGGAACTGGCTCTGTTGGTGGCGCCAGATGCTCAGGCCCATCCGCTCTTACAGGGTATGGGGGCAGCTTTGGTGATCGAGAGCAGCCAAAAAGACAAGGCCAACACCGCCTTAGCTCAGTTGGATCAACTGGCCCAGGAATCGGGGGCAAGGGTGACAGAAGCCAATGGCCAAGTGATTTGGGCGGATTCGCTGTTTAACCAGCCGCTGCTGATTCGGGCTTGGGAAGGCAATTACTTAATCATCACCAGCAGCACTGGCGCCTTACAAACCATTGCCCAACGGCAGGGCAACCTTCTGCCCCAAACCGAACCCCTAAAAACCCTCTACGATCAACTGCACAAGCCCAACTACGGCTACTTTTTGCTCAACTGGCAAGGGATCCGTACCCTTTTGGAAGCAGCCTTGCCGGGTGGGTTGGCCACACTGGATCCAGAAGCACAGGATTTGTTGACTCGCATTGACGGGCTAGGGGTGACCAGTTATCCCGTTGGGGGGCATGGGTTGGGTCTGGAATTCCTGGTGACGGTGCCAGCGAAGCCCTAGCCGGATCCCCTCACTCCCCTGCTGCTGCAAGGCATTTAGGCATCATGTCGGCTCCATTGGCGACTTGAAGTCAAAAGCCTCACACAATGTCAGGGTCAAGCAGATCTCGAAGGGTCATCCAACCCAGTCGGATCCCTGCCTATCATGCCAATGCTTAACCAGTCATCCAATTCATGTGGATTCAATTCATGTGGATTCATATGATTAGGGACGCTCTACCTGAATATGTGAAATATGTGAATTAAGACAGAGTCTACTTCGGCAAAACGGGAGAAGAGCCAGATTGTAGCCAGCGGGCCTCATCGGGCCCATCTTTTAAGATCACCACATATCCCTGGGATCCGTGCTCAATCAAGATGACTTCTTGGCCTCTTTTCGGTGCGGTGGTGGCCCATTCAGGCAGTCGGGCGCTGACGGTAACCCGATTGCGGTGGGCATCCAAGACATCCACCTGGCCGATGCGCCCTCCCAGGGGGATTTCCTGTGAGCTAACTGTGCCCACCCGCCCAATCAACCGTTCCTCGCTGGTATCTTCCCCAAACCCGGCGAATGCCAAACCTATCGGACGGGCAATCCAACGCCCCAAGCCGATAGAAACCACTAGGGATCCCATCAAAATCCCAAACTGCCCCATACTACCGAGGGATCCCAACCAACCCAGCAACGCCACCTGAAGCCCCCAGCCCAGTAACCCCCAGAGGGAAAAATCCAAGGCTAGCAGCAAAACCAACGGTGCCTCCCCCACCCCCAACCACCCCAATAGGGATCCGTTATCCGCATCTAGCTCTGGATCCAAGTTAGACTCCACTTCCAGATCTTCATCTCCCCCACCCGCCAGGATCACCAATAGAAACAGGCCGACCCCAACTCCCAACAGGATCCAATAGGGCAAATTCAGCAAGCTAAAGAGCATAACGGGCCTCAATACGACACTCAAACATCTGCGCCACTCGCCCCGCTTATCTCTTACCTCTACCGTATCAGCTTGGAGAAAGATCTAGAGCCATCTAGAGCCCATCCTATGGCAGGGGATCCCTTCGGATATGCCTACAGCACCTTGACGGGATATGTTGACTGGAACCACAGTCAATTCAAATAAGAAAAATAAGAATGAGACATTAGCAAGCACAGTAGTTCCGGATCACTTCATCAATAGAAGTTCCAATGTCGGCATGCATCCTTGGTCATGCATCCTTGCCCTCTTGAGAGCACTAACATCATGCTCTATGTCATTTAGGTCTGGGGAGTACCTGGGCAGAAAGACTACTTCATGTCCCCCAGCTTCCACCAACTCCTTTATCCTACCCTTACGATAATTAAAACAGATGGCCTCTCTAAGCTCGGTATTAAGTATCGCTCCAGCCTCCCTTCAAATCCTTCTGCATTTAAGCTGCCTTGAAAAAGCATAGGTGCTATCAAGTCCTTCTTCTTTTTCCTCCTACCTGCCACTAGGCTCTCTCTCTTCCCTCTCTTTGCCCAAGCATAAACACATGTACATATCTCATCAAAACTCGTCTCGTCAATATAAACTAAGCTATCACTGCCATATTTCTGTATGAGCTCTCGCAAGACCCTGTAGTATTTGATTCTCTCTTGCTGGTCTCGTTCTCGATACCTTATCCACCCACCCAGTAGATAGGTGTAAGCAGCCAAGTTGGCCTGCTCCTCTGAATACTCCAGGCCCTGAATTCCTGAGCGGATCCCTAGTACGTTGGAAACTCCGGGACAGATGGAAAACTGACCCCTTCTCACGCCCCATTAAGCCAAATCCAGCCAGGCTGAACACATCTGAATTGAGGAGGTTGCGGCGATGGACTACTACAGGATGTTTTATCCCGTTGGGGGCGCAGGGCTATTTTTGGTGGTTTTCGGAGGGATCCTCTTTGGGATCTTTCGAGCCTTGAATTTACAAATTGGGGAATTGGCGGATTGGGCAATCGGCATTGCGAGCTTTTGGTGGTTGGTGGTAATCATTACGATTCCCTGGACTATCTACTTTCAGGCCAAGGCTGTCCATCGGGAGGCGCAGGTTTCTCAGCAGCGAGGGATCCCGGTTGAAGCAGAGGCATTCACTTACATTCGTAAGCTCACCTACTGGTCCCTGCGGATCGCCATTGCTCTGCATTTGGTTTCGGCAATGGTTTTTTACGGGTTGGCCTTTTGGCAAATTACCCCAATTGGTTATGTCAGTTCTGTGGCAGCATTGTTGCTCACGGCGTTACGTCCTGCCTTGCGGGGATATGAATATCTGGCGGATCGTTTGACGCAATTGCAACGACAAATTTTGGTGCCCCGAGAAGATGCGATTGAGCTGGCTTTTCAGGTGAAGAATCTGAAGCGCCAAGTGGAGGTCATGCAAAACCAGTTGGATCCCCATTATCCCAATTCTTGGGCCCAACGGGAAGAAGAAACCCGGCGCTACCTGCGACAGGAACTGGCCACAACCCAAGCGCAAGTGGAGCAATTGCGAGCCAGCAACGACCTAGACCATGAGCAACTGCGGCGAGAGGCCCAACAAGCGGTGGCTCAGCTGAGCATTGACAGCCAATTTCTCAGCCATGTGCGGGAGATCTTGCGCTTTGTGAAGGAGGCTTGAACAGACTCACCGGGATCCGTTACCTGCTTCCCCCACCTGGGCGGAATACTGGGAGGGAACCAACTTAGTACCCACCCCAGCATCGGTCAAAATCTCCAGCAACAGGGAATGCGGGGATCCCCCATCCAGAATGTGGGCAGCCCGTACCCCTTGGGCCAAAGCCCGGATACAACACTGTACCTTGGGAATCATGCCTCCCTTGACGACACCCGTTTGGATCAGTCGGCGGGCAGTTTCGATATCCACCAAGGTAACCAAAGAGCTGCGATCCTGTGGATCTCTAAGAATGCCAGGGGTATCGGTGAGTAAAATCAGCTTTTCTGCTCCCAGAGAAGCCGCCAGTTCCCCGGCCACTGTATCGGCATTGATGTTGTAGGCTTGGCCCGTTTCATCCGCAGCCACACTGGAGATCACCGGAATTTGTCCGCCCTCCAACAGGGTTTGAATCAAATTGGGGTTAATGCTGCTCACCTCCCCCACAAAGCCGATTTCCGCCCGACCCTGGGAGCGTGCTTTGATCAAGTTGCCATCCCGTCCACACAACCCCACTGCAGATCCGCCCGCCAAGCTGATCAACTGCACAATTTGCTTGTTGACTTTACCCACCAACACCATTTCCACCACTTCCATGGTGGCGCCATCCGTCACCCGTAGGCCATCCACAAACTTGAAGGGAATATCCAGCTTTTGCAGCCAACTGTTGATCTCCGGCCCCCCTCCATGCACCAACACCGGACGAATACCAACACAGGAGAGAAAGACAATATCCCGTAGCACCTCAGCTCGTCGCTCTTGATGCACCATGGCGGCACCGCCATATTTGATCACCACGACTCGACCTTGATATTGCTGGATGTAGGGCAGCGCTTCGCTGAGGATTTGAGCCCGCGTCAGAGGATCACATTGCATGACCTGCGATCCGGCTGGATCGGAAAGGGAAGAGTTGGTCAGCACTGCCGTCAGTCCCAATAAGTAAGAAAACTTGACCTAGACTATCGCATTCTGCAGGTTTCGGACTCAACCTGCTGGGTTGTCCCAGCCATGGCCCAGATCGGTAAGCCCTGAGACTCAATGTCCGGCTCCACGACGGATCCCTAGCTCGAACCGATCGGCAAAATCCGCCGCTTATCATAGGGGCATCTTGATGGGAACATCTTGGCCATCTGATTCGGAGGAAAGCTCCCATGACTGTACTGCGATCCCGTTGGCAGAGATTTTGGCTGGAATGGACTTTGGCCACGCTACTGGGGCAGGGGGCTGGCTTAGTCCTTTTCGGCCTGATGGTGTTGCTGTTGACACAGTTTTTTCGTCCCCCACTTTGGGTATTGGGGTTGCTGCTGGGCTTCTCCCGCGGTTTGGGGGTGGGAATCGGCCAAGGGGTGGCCTTGGGATCCCAAATTTTGGCGACAACAGAGCGAGCTGTGGCTTGGGTTGGGGCTACATCTTTGGGTTGGGCAGCCGCGGCTGGCGCCAGCCTGTGGTTGGTGCAACAAACGGGAAATGCTTGGTTGGGAGTCGGGGTGGCCGGAGCCATTCTCGGTTTGGCGCAGTGGTTGGTGTTGCGTCAGTTTGCCTCGCGGGTAACGGTGTGGTTATGGATGGCCACTTGGGTAACAGCCTTTGGGCTAGGTCAGTTGGCTGAGCAGATTCTAGGGAACTTGCCGGAAAACGTTTGGGCTGTGGTGGCCTTGTTGTTGGTGCGGGGCGTTTTGAATGGGGCAGTGACGGGCAATAATTTGGCCTGGATGTTGCAGAATGCGTCAGAGGAAGCCGATCCGCCAGCACCCACACCTGGCACCTAGGCCAGGGGGAGGAAGGTTGGGCATAAGCACAGTCCCCCTCACAGGTAAGATGGTTACGCACCGCTCACCTGTTGGCATTGGCTTGCTAAGGGCAGGACGGCACAGGCTTGTGTCTGGGGAATAGGGCTATGGGGCAACGGCGACTCTTACGCGGGATCCTGATTGGGCTGGGGCTTTTGGTGGCCATGACCGTATGGGTTGTGACGTGGCTGCTGACCCAAAGTCCAGTGGCTTTGCTGCTGGCTCACCCCGATTTGCCGCCGATTGTGGGTTTAGCCCCCCGTTCTACGGAGGCGATGCTGGTGCTGGCTACCCCCCTCGAGGATCTGCAAGCCTTTTTGCAAGCCGCTACCCCCCCTGCAAAACGACGGGCCACTCGTCAGCGCTGGCGGGAGTTTTTCTCACCCCAAGGCCCCGCTTGGCTGGGATCCATCCTGGCCGGGGGATCCCTTGATTTTGAGCGGGAAGTTCGTCCCTGGCTGGGGCAGAGCACGCTCCTAGCCCAGTTGCCCCAGTTGGGCACCTTGGTTGCTTTAGAAACCCGTAATCCAGCAGCCGCACAATTTGAGCTGAATCTGTTGTGGGAACGGCAGAGCTTGGCCGGGATCCCGGTGCAGGTCCAAACCTACAAAGGCATTCAGGTGGTATCTAGCCCGTTGCCGCGGTTGGATGGATTTTCCGCAGCGATGTTTGGCGAACGGTATGTGTTGCTGGCGGAGCAAGCCGCCGCCATCCGGCAGGCGATCGATGCCTGGCAGCTGCCGCAGCTGTCTTTGGTGACTCAGCCACAGTTTCAACAGGTGATCGAGCCGTTGCAGGAGGCGCATGTGGGTTGGGCCTTTTGGCGAAACGGCGGCTCCCCTGCTGTCAATCCTGCTCTGCCGGACGGAGAGGACCAGGCGCTCAGGTTAGAGGCGGTCGGCTTGGCTCTGGGGCTGAATTTTCAGGGCCTAGTGGCCCAAAGCGCGGCCCTTTGGCATGCCCGGCCAGGGTTCTCATTACCGAGCACGGAAGCCTTTCGCCCGCAGATTCTCAAACACTTGCCGGATGAAACCTCGGCCTTGATTTCCGGGCAAAACTTGGCGCAGGTGTGGAGCAGCTTGGGTCAGATTCAACCCCTTTCTATCGGCTCGCTGGGGTTACAGGTGGATCCCGGTCAGTGGCTGAGCACGCTGGCCACCCAGGTGGATCTGGAGTGGCAGCCCCTGTTGCCGAAAAGGGGAGAATTTGCCCTAGCCCGCCTGGGATCCCCAACCGAAGAAGCGGATCCCTCCTGGTTGTTGGTGAGCGAAATCCCAGCAGAATCGAGCACTACTTTAGAAGAGGCCGTGCAAGCCCAAGGCTGGCAGGTGGTTTCCATTCCCATGGCCCAAGGTACAGCAACAGCTTGGGCCAAACCGGTGAAGCAGGAGGGGGCTGAACCCGATTCCCCTGCAGCATCCCAGTCCACCCAATCGACCTATCGCTCCGAGGCTCCGATCCTGGCAATCTCAGAACCGGAAGTGAGTGCTTTTTCTGCCGGTCAGTCCCCTTTGGCAGAGGCTATCCCCGACAACCTGGAAGGGATCCCGGAACCGCCCCCGTTGCTGGCCCAGGTCTATCACGTTGACCGGAATGGGTACTGCTATCTGGCTTCTTCTCTGGCGGTTTTGGAAGCGGCCTTGCAGGATCCCCCCCTCAGTGCTGAGCGGAGCTGGCGCAAGCTGGTGTCTCCTTTGCCGCACCGCAATCTTGGCTATGGTTACACCTCTCTGGGATCCCTGTTGGGTTTTGCAGAGTTGCCCTTTTTGAAGGAGTTCAAAGGAGCTCGACTGACTTCCACACGGGTGGTTTTCACCACGACTGCCCTCACCGCGGCTGCCGCTCCCTATCCTGACCAAGGCGGTTGGATCACGCAAGTGGGCAAACTGTTTTGGCAGTGGTATTGAGCTGGTATTGAGCTCGGTTGCTGGGGAGGCTATTGATACCCTGCCGCCTGTAGGGAAAACAAATGGGCATAGCGTCCTCCCAAGGCCAACAGCTCGGCATGGGATCCCTGCTCAACGATGCGCCCCTCCTCCATCACCGCGATCTGATCCGCCATGCGCACGGTGGAAAACCGATGGGAGATCAAGATGGCAATTTGGTCTTGGGTGAGGGCATGCAGGCGCTCAAAAATTTCATATTCTGCTTCGGCATCCATAGCAGCAGTGGGTTCATCCAACACCAAAATATCCGCCTGAGAACGCATAAAAGCTCTGGACAAAGCAATCTTCTGCCACTGCCCCCCCGAGAGTTCCTCCCCATCCCGAAACCACTTGCCCAACTGGGCATCGAACCCCTGCGGCAGTTCTTCAATAAAAGGTCGTGCCATTCCTTTTTCGGCAGCCAAAAACCAGCGGGGGCGCTCCTGTAAATGCTGGACATCCCCCAAGCCAATGTTTTCTCCAGCAGTAAACTGGTAGCGGACAAAGTTTTGAAAAATCACCCCAATGCGGCGATGAAGTACCTCCAGATCCCACTTTTGCAAATCCAGGCCATCCAATGTGATGCGTCCGGAATCCGGTGGGTACATCCGCACCAAAAGATTGATTAACGTGGTTTTTCCGGAGCCATTTTTGCCGACTAAAGCCAACTTTTCCCCAGGGCGAATGTGCAACGTAATGTTTTGCAGCGCCGGTTTAGAGCTACCAGGATACCGAAAGCTCACCCCCTCAAAGCGAATGCCATCTCCCGGAATCGGGCCATGATCGGCGCCCCCTAGGCAGGGTGGGATCCGCAACTCCAAAAACTCATACAAATTGGAGAGATACAGGGCATCTTCATACAAACCCCCCAGGGATCCCAGCAGAGTCGAAAGGGTGGTCTGGCCCTGGCGAAAAACCGTCAAATAAAGGGTCATATCCCCCAGTGTGATCCTGCCGGCCACCGTTTCCAAAACAATCCAGGCATAGGCCCCGTAGAAGGTGAGCGTACCCAGTGCCCCCAGACCAAAGTTCCAGGAACCCCGCCGCAACGTGAGATCCCGCCCCTCTTGGTACAGCCGCTGAAAGATCTCTCGATAACGATCCAGAAATAGCGGCCCCAGCTGATAAAGCTTCACCTCACGAGCAAAATCCTCACGGGCAATCAGGGTTTCGAGGTACACCTGCTGTCGGGTTTCTGGGGCGCGTCGACGAAAAATGCGAAAGGCTTCCCCGGCAAAACGAGTCTCAGCAATAAAACTGGGCAAAGCGGCTAAAAACAGGATCCCCACCGCCCAGGGAGAAAAGGCGAGCAACAATCCTCCCAAGGTCAGCAACGCGAGCAGATGCTTCGCCAAAGCAAAGCTACCGGTCACCAAGCTGATCGGTCGGCTAGAAGCCTCTTGGCGGGCGCGGGTCATCTGGTCATAAATTTCTGAATCCTCGAATTGGGCCAGCTCCAGTGTCAGGGCCTTCTCCAAAATCAGCACATTCACTTGTTGGCCCAGTAACACCCGCAGCAAGGACTGACAGGTTTGCATCCCCTGCTGAGTAGCCGATTGTACCACCAGGATCCCAGCTTCCAGGGCCACGTAGCGCAGGGCCCAGTGTCGATCCACCGCCTCCCCGGTCTGAGCTGCCAATACCACTCCATCCACGATCAGCTTGCCGGTATAGGCGATGGCCGCTGGTAATAAACCTGAGATCACCGTCAACACTGCCAGGATCAAGGTCAGCCAACGGTGGGTTCTCCACACCAACCCGACCGCTCGCCAACCGTAACCCAGTAGTGACACAGGAGATTGAAACGAACGCATATCCCGCCAATTGGGGGAAGGTTGATAGCGAGTGCGCAAGCGAGACTCTGACATGGGCCACTCAGGGATCCCATAGGATCCAATTCACGGCAGGAGGTTAACTTTTGAGGGATTCGGATCGTGCGGTTGGCGTGACGGGAAACCCGCGCTGCTTACATAGGGTTGCGGAGCAACAACCCTTAGGGTCAGGTCGGGAGAATGTCACTATAGAAAAGAAAATAAAAAAGCTGCATGCAGGAGCCGCTTCTACTCCAGATACAAGGGATACAAGAAGATATAGGAATCCTCACTCATCCTTCATGATTCTAACCGAGCGAACGGAAAACGGAATGTGTCAGGCGACCTCGTGCAGGGTACCATGAAAAAGAACTCAGTTTCTTTGTGATCCGTTTCATAAGAATGCCTGTTGATCTCAGTCAATATCTAGTGGTCGGGATCTCCTCCCGCGCTCTTTTTGATCTTTCCTACGAAGATGAGATCTTCCGCACTCAAGGGCTAGCCGCTTACGCAGATCACCAACTGGAAAACGAACAGTATATCCTCAAACCTGGGGCCGCTTTTCCTTTAGTTAAAGCCTTGCTGAGCCTCAATGCTCTCTCTCCAGGATCCCGTCAAACGGAAGTGGTAATCATGTCCCGTAATGCGGCTGAAACCAGTCTGCGTATTTTCAATTCTATCGATTATTATGGGCTGGATATTACCCGTGCCGCTTTGACTGGAGGAGCTGCTTTGGCCCCCTATTTGCAGGCATTTCGTGTGGATTTGTTCCTATCCCTTTACGAAGATGATGTACAGGCGGCCATTGATGCTGGGGTAGCCAGTGCGCTGGTGTACGAGAAGCCAACCGATCCGATCGAAACTGAGATCCAACAAATTCGTATTGCTTTTGATGGAGATGCGGTGTTGTTTTCGGATGAGTCGGAGCGCATTTACCAAGAACAGGGCTTAGAAGCCTTCGTCGCCCACGAAAAAGAGAATGCGCGTCAACCGTTGCCGGAAGGGCCGTTTGCCAAGTTACTGCGAGCTATTTCCAGCCTACAAAACCAAGGTTGCAGTCAGGGATCCCCGATTCGCACAGCTCTGGTGACCGCCCGCAGCAGTCCTGCCCATGAACGGGTGATCCGTACCCTACGGGAATGGGGTGTCCGCCTGGATGAAACCTTTTTCTTAGGGGGAATGCCGAAAGGAGAGGTGCTGAAAGCCTTTCGCCCACATATCTATTTTGATGATCAGACGGTTCATTGTGATCATGCCGCCCAATTTGTACCGACAGGCAGAGTTCCCTATCTCACTCGTTCGACCGTGACCCATGAATAGGATCCCTCAGAACTTCTAGGCAAGCTGAAAAGGTTCAAACCAGGGAAAATACAAATGACCAACCGTGATCCAGTCGATCACAATGTGCATGGCAATAATGCTGAGTCAATCTCGATAACGCCAATATAACCACATCCAAAAAAAAGACATCAAAGGTAAAATGGCCACCATCGGTAAAAAAGGTTAGGGCATTGGGGTGATATTTTTGATAATGGCTCGCCCGAGCTTGCAAGATATGATGGGCCATGGCATAGCTAGCGACCGAGATCTGCTGCTTCCACAACCAAAAAATTTGTACGATCTTGCCGAAATTCTCGTGAAAACTGAGATAACCCGATAGCCGATTGGCTGAACCATAAACCTCTGTTAGATTGCCCACCAAAAAGCGGGGATCCCGTCCGGGTAATGGCTGGCCATTGGCTGGCCATTGGAATGTTGCACCTGCGTCTGTAGGCGGCGAATGCGGGAAAAATACCACAGCCGCAGCAGCCCCCAACTGGAGAGCAAACCCACACCCAAAAGGGATCCACTCCAAGAGAGAAGCTCATGGTTACTCATGACTTAATCCTAGATAGGTTAGTTTACAGAGATTTATTTAAACCAATGGAACTACTTTGCAATCTGAAAAATTGGATTGGGATCCCGAACTGAGGGTGAAACCATTCGGGATCCAATCCTGATAAGACCTTTAGGGTTTAGTGAGCCACACCTCGATAGACAACCGGAGTACTGGAAGTGAGCTGAGCAGAAGCAGACTTGACTTCAAACGCAATGCCACGAAATTGTCCTTTATAAGTTGAGCAGCGGTTGCTGGACTGAGTGTAGGGGTAGGTATTGCCCAAAAACAATGCGGTCATGGTAATCTCCTTGAGGGTGAGTGAATGGCACCAAGTCCTTAAGAAATTCAAAATCTTAGGAAGGCTTTCCTGGATTTGCTTAACTGTGAACCTGATATTCTGATCAAACCAATGCTGTCTGAACTGAGGATGAGGCCTTTCTTAGATTGGGACTAAATCTCCCTGAGACAAAACTCATGCAATGAGGCGATTGGAAGCTCAAAATTCCTAGCCTGCATTGTTCTGCCTCAGTCCTTGAAAGCATCTAAAATCCTGCATCCTAGTTGATTACGTCAGCACTTCCCTTTTGGTTTTAACTCCTAAGAGCGCGAGAACATAAGTCCCGCGCTGTACCTGAAAGGTCTTCGCCTAGCGTGCCGTAGGCATAGCGTCGGGATACAAAGCCCTACGGGCCGTGCGTAGCAAGACGGAGTCTCGCCGCTTGCTGTAGCAGTGGGGTATGCGCTTCGCGCAGGCTGAGCCAACGATACCCCCGAAGCAAGCATTTACCACCGCGCTCTAGTTGTGGTAAACTGTAGCTATGCTGACCCTGAACTACACCTACCGAATCTATCCATCTGCCACGCAGCAAGCTCAGTTGCTGGAGTGGCTTGAGATATGCAGAGGCGTGTATAACTACGCTTTGCGCGAACTCAAAGACTGGATTGCTTCGCGTAAGTGTCCGCTAGACCGATGCTCGTTGGAGAAGGAGTACATCATTCCCGCTGACGAGCCATTCCCGTCTTACCACCGTCAGCAAAACAACCTGCCCCAAGCTAAGAAGCAATTCCCGCATTTGGGTAAGGTGCATTCTCAGGTTTTGCAAACTACGATTCGTAGACTGCACGATACCTGGGAAGCGTTTCAGAAGCGGGGGTATGGGTTCCCACGATTCAAAAAGTGGGGGCAATTCAAGTCCTTTGTGTTCCCGCAGTTCAAGCAAAACCCTATTCAAGGCAACATGATGGCGCTCCGCGCCGTGCGGAGCACGATCAAGCTGCCCAAGATTGGGGAAGTGCCGATTTGCCTGCATCGCCCTATCCCTGACGGGTTCAAGGTGAAGCAGGTGCGAGTGGTGTCTAGGGTGCGGGGTACACAGTGGTACGTGGTGGTTACAATACATTCCAATTCATGGTCGTGCCATCGGCATTGACCTCGGATTGGAGCGATTCTTGACGGTTTCGGATGGCAGCTTCCAGGAGCGCCCCAAGTTTTTCAGGTCGATGCACCGCAAGCTGAAATTGCTGCAACGCAGAGCGGTACGGAAACAGAAGGGGTCGCAAAACTGGGAGAAAGCGCAAACGAAAGTGGCTAGGATGCACCATCGGATTGCCAACCGTCGCAAAGATTTTCATCTGAAGACGGCTCATAAGCTGTGTGACCAAGCGCAGACCATTTTCGCCGAAGACCTCAACGCCAAAGGGTTGGTGCGGGGGATATTGCGGAAAGATTGTGTTGATGCTGCCCATGGGCAGTTTCTCGCTTTGCTGGAATGGGTGTGCTGGAAACGGGGAGTGTTCTTTGCTAAAGTCAACCCCAACGGCACCAGTCAAACCTGCCCATCCTGCTTTGCCACTGTGCGTAAAGGCTTGGAAGTCAGGGAGCACTATTGTCCTGAGTGTGGGTATCGCACCCATCGGGATCATGCCGCCGCCGAGATGGTGTTGCATCGTGGACTAGAGAACGTAGTAGCCCAGGGACTCTGGGGAAGGGAAACCGCCTGCCAAGTCGGTCTGTCGGGGGTCTATGACCTAGACAAGTGGCGTGGGGCAGGAATGCCCAACCGCGAGGTTGGGAAGCCCGCGCTGTACTAGCGCTCCGCGCCGCTAGCGCGAACGTAGAGTCAGCGTCGGGAGGATGTCACGAAAATGATGGAGTTTACAGAAGCAAGCCCCCTGATGCCCACAGACTTGTCCACCTCGCTCAAAACCTGGCAGCAGCGCATCCGACAGGAACTCTGGCAACAGGTCATCCCCTTTTGGCTCAATCACTCCCTCGACTGGCAGTGGGGCGGCTACTTCAATTGCCTGGATCGCAATGGCCAACGCTATGACGACAAAAAATACGTCTGGCTACAGGGGCGGCAGGTGTGGATGTTGGCTCGCCTTTGCCGAATGTACCCCGAGCACCCTGAGCGGCAGCGATGGCTGGAAGCCGTTCCGTTGGGTCTGCATTTTTTGCGTCGGTTTGCCTATCGTCCTCAGGATCAGCGGGTGTATTTTTGCCTGAGCCGGGAGGGACAGCCGGTTTATCTACAGCGCAAGATTTTCTCCGAGTGCTTTTATGTGATGGCGTTGGCGGAGTGCGCTCGTCTGTTCGCGGATCCCACCCTGATGCAGGAAGCGGAACAGGTGTTTGCCGCCATCTGGAGTTGGGTGAGCCAGAGTCAGACCGACTGGGCGCAGGATTCAATCCCGCCTGGCCGTCCCCGTTGGCCGGGATCCCCCGAGGTAAGCGAGTTGGCAGTGCCGATGATCCTGCTGAATGTGATCGGGGAATTGGCGGGATCCTACCCAGAGCAGGAACAGTGGTGTTTGGCCCGCATCCGACTGCACCATCGCCCGGAGCTGAACCTGGTTTTGGAAACGGTGGCTGCGGATGGAACTCTGTTGAATACCCCGGAAGGGCGGCTACTGAATCCAGGTCATGCCATTGAAGCGGGCTGGTTTTTGCTGGAGTACGGGGAGCGGACAGGGGATCCCGAGGGATCCCTGCAAACGATGGCCCTGGAAATGATTGCTGGGTCGTTGGCTGTCGGTTGGGATGCAGAATATGGGGGACTATTTTATTTTCTGGATCGGCAGGGCTATTCTCCGGTGCAGCTGGAATGGAGTCTGAAGCTGTGGTGGCCCCATTGTGAGGCGATGGTGGCAACCCTGGCAGCCTATGGGATAACGGGATCCCTAGAGTGGTGGCAGCGTTTTGAGCAAGTAGCAAACTATACTTTTGCCCATTTTCCGGATCCCGAGTATGGAGAGTGGTTTGGCTATTTGGATCGACAAGGGCAGGTGTCCCAACGGTTCAAGGGTGGCCCCTACAAAGGGTGCTTCCATGTTCCGCGTGCCTTGATGTGGGCGGATCAATGGCTTGGTCGTGCCCTAGATCTGCAGGTACAGGGAGTGAACCCTCAAAACAAGCGGCGATAGGCTTCTGGAAACACTTGCCCAATCAACGTCGGTTGTTCATAAACCCGTTTCAGAGTATTCAAGTCGCGGTTGGTGATGTTAGGTACCCGTAAAACCCGTCGATTGCCTGTGGCCGCCGCATGGTGACCGCCATACATTAAATCCCGCACATTCGGGCTATGTCCCCACAACCCCAAGCCGTGCCCAATTTCATGCCGGGCTACCGCTGTCACTTCCGCCAACCCCTGTCCTTCCCCAATGATGATGTGTACTCGCTGCTGCAAAGAGCCATCCGAAGCAAAGAAAAACTCCGGACGGGCCGCCCCCGCCACCCCACCCCCAATTGGAGGGACACGGTAAATGCTCAGCCCGTAAAAAGCATCTTCTTCCTTGGCCACCACCTTCATCGGGATATAAGCCGACCATTCCTTCACTGCCTGCTCGACAAAGGTTTTCCACTGGGGGTGATCCGCTTGGATGTAAACCGGAATCGGGTAGATCGCCCACTGCACATAAGCCCCACCCGGCAAGCGCAGGTCAATCTCCTCCAGATAATCTCCAGCAGAGCGATCATAGGTATAGCGCGCCAATCCGGGGGGCAACTGCAGGCGAACCGGTTCTGGCAGGGCCTGAGTTTGGGCTTGTGCCTGGAGCGCTTCTACCCCAAACAGGTGGGGAACCCAAGGATGCAGGGATCCCCAACCGGCCACAATCAGAATCAGGGCCATGGCCCAGCCGATGACCGAAAGCCGTACGGTGCGTCGCTGAAAAGGAGACATGAGATTGTGAGGAGGGCGTAGAATTCAATACATGTTCAGAGGTATTGCTTTGTCAAGGCAAACTTGGGTAGATCTGGCCAAAACCTGACGGGCCAAGCGATCTGGATCACCGCTTGGACACCTGTGAGCCTGCCACTATCAAGCTAATGGCTTGGGGGGCAAACGTCGATGATGATACAAACAAGACATTCCCGACCCGCGTGGGATCCGATTCTTTTGCCAGGAGTGATAGTGGTGCCGCTCGACAAAGATAGCGATACACAGGGCCAACGCCGACAGGTTCGCCATGTCTTGGTTGTGGAAGATACCAAGGGACGGCGCACCATCTCTTTAGAGGCCGCTACTTATTCCATCGGACGGGATCCCGCCAGTGCCATCCTGCTCAATTCCAACTTTGCCTCCCGCCAACATGCCATTTTGCTGCGTATGCCAGGGCCACAGGGCAAGGGCTACCGGTTTCGCATTATCGACGGCAACCTGGAGGGCAAGCCCAGCACCAACGGCATCACCGTCAACGGCCACCGATGCCAGAGCCACGATTTGGTTCACGGGGACATCATCATCTTCAGCAGCGATGTAACAGCAGGCTACTATGCCAGTGCCAATTTGACGGATGAAGAATTTGCCCGCTACACCGAACGGGTGGATTTTCGCAGTGTCAAGGCAGAGATTTCCGATCCTCATCAAACCCGGCTGGAGCGCCCTTCTAAAGCCTCTAAAGAGTGAGTGCTCACAAAATCATGGGACAAGCTTTACCCGAGGATTCGTCAGCAATGCTTGACACTCCCCTCTTGAGTGGATGAGTTCTGGCACTTGCCTCTACCTCGGTTTGTCAGCTTCCTCCTTAAGCTCTGGTTTCCTCGCGGGAGCAGGAATCGCGATGCCTCGATAGATGTAGCCAATAAACTTAGGCTCATTGGGCATATAAAATCGCTCCAGTTCCTCAAACTGGAACCCTGCCTCACGGATCAATTGGGCCATATCCCGATTCAGGTTACAGCCATCTGCGATCACCTTCTGGATGGGATTCAGGCGATTTTGCCATCTCTGAACCTCGGGATCCTCACTGAGGCCGTGTTCGAGAAAAAACAGTTTGCCCCCTCCTCGCAACACCCGCTGAATTTCCTGCAAAGCCCTGGCCAAATCCGGAATGCTACACAGCGTCCAGGTGCTGACAACACTGTCAAAGCTTTGATTTGGGAAAGGCAATTCTTGTGCATCCCCCTCCTGCCAATCGACCGCAATAGAAGCACAAGCGATGCGCCGACGAGCCAGGGATCCCATACCGGGGTTAGGATCGAGCGCAGTAATGTTTTCGACGTGCTGCGGATAGTGGGGCAAGTTAAGACCGGTACCAAACCCAATCTCCAGAACAGCCCCCTGCACATTGGCCAGAAGCTCCCGCCGATAGCATCCCACGATTTCTCCAGAGAGGGATAGATCCAACAGCCGCGGGAAGATCACCCGACGATAGATATTCATGTGACCTCCGGGAAACCGCATCCCCTTGTGGATGCGGAGGGATAGGAGCGCCAAGCAAGCGGTTTCTCCTGCAAAGACGCTTCGCGAACGATGCCGCACAGATAAATGGGCAATCTCTTCTTACCCATAAGTGTTGCATTCAGACACAATACTTTACATTTTAGGGTCTCCAGCTATGCGGGTTATCCAAGCCACAAAACTGCCTTCTTGATAGATAATCAGTTGAATGTATCTCAACTTGTCTAGTAATTTCTGTCCATACACTTTCGGAATTTCTATCATCAATAAGATTAGATACTCTATCAACACCATGTATATTTGAATCGTTACTCCATTCACACTCTTTGTCGCAAGTCGCTCAAGTTTTAGATGGCTCTTGAGAAACTTCCATAGCAGCTCTATTCCCCATCGCTGTCTGTACGCTTCAATAATCTCTTCATCTCCCATCACTTCTTGGGGCACATTCGTGGCTAAACGATACTCTGTCCGCTTTTCTAGGTCACAAAAACTAACCACCCTCACCTTCTTCCCATCCACATCAATGCAACTATCATTAACTATCATTATGGATAGTCCAGTGGCTATTGATGCGAACTAGAAATAAATTTTCACTGTCGATAAACTGCTTGAATAATTCTTTGCTCGCAAACCCTCTATCCCCTACTGCTAAGCCATTCTCATCATTCCTAAGACTAACTCCCCAAAATATGCGTCATGTCTCTCTCCAAAATGGATTAACAACTCGCTAGGTGCTCGTGTCTCTTGATTTAATGAAGTTAACAGCTTGACCTGATGATAGTGCTCCGCCCAAAAGAGCTTACTCGTTAATCCAATTATTGTTGAGTCAAAGGGGCAGATAATCACATCTTTTCGGCTGGATCGATGACGAACTTGATGGAGCAATTCCACAAATAAGCGATTGATAGACTGTAATCCCCGGCTTGAACACGCTCTAGAGAATGAAGATAAACTACCTTTCACACCGCTGTGGTTAAGTTGGAAGAATAGGTCTCTCAGGCTTGTGACTGATTTATCGAAAATATAGGTCAGCCAGATCTTGACGAACAATTGGGTGTTCATCACCGGATAGTCGTGGCTAGGGAGGCTAGCCAGTAGAGGTTTGACAATCCTCGGAAAAGAGCTTAAGCTAGTCATTGCTAAATATTTTGTTTGTGGGGCCTAGATTATCATATCTGGCCCTTTCCTTTTTCCCTTTAAGCTATCGTGCAACACTTGTGGAGGAAGATATCCTTCCTGAGCCTTTTAACGGCAGATCCACGTCGGGTGTTCAATGCCTGTTTGCGGTTGCCCTCTGTCCCGAGAACGCTCATCTAGGCCATCAATTAGGGAGTGATTGTTCTGGATCCTAGTTCTGGCTACACGAAGGTGACGTTTCTTGCCTATCTTGAGAACCTGATCCGCCAACTGGAGCAACAACCCACCCCCAGACCTACCCCAACACCTTCTCCGGCTCCACTTCCCAGTCCTCCCGACTGCCCGACCTACTGGACAAGGGATAAGGCCGATATCTCAACCCTGGATCCGCCTACTTGTGAGTTGCCCTATATGCCTCCTCAAACTCAGTCTACAGGGATCCCATTCTCTGGTTAGCTGGCTGTCATTATTCAAATAGGTGCCATCGCCCGAAATCCTTTCAAAATTAGATGATCTAAAATACCGGTATTCTCCTCACCCCGATAATTAAAGGTCGAGCGTACCAGCCATAAGCCGTGACGATTCCGACAACAGAGATTGAGTAAAGTACGGGCTAGAACTTGTTGCCGAGCTTGTAAATCCTGAACCGGATCAAAAACCCCCCCGTCCCAATCTGGGGTGAGCACCCGGTCATTGTAGAGGGTGTGCCAGAGAGAGCGGGACCAACTGGGATTGGTGATATCAAACCAAAATTGATAATCGGCCTCTAACCCCCGATTGATATAAGCTACAGGTGTAGCCACAACCAAATGTTGGGAATAGTTAGGCTCATAGCGACTGCTACTGGGGGTTTGCCCCGAACGGATCATGGCCAAAAAAGAGGGATCCGTCTCAGTGGGAAAGGCTTGCCGAAACCGTTGGGCCGCCTCGATCAACAGTTGCAGCAATTCCTGTTCCTGTGGCGAAGTGACTCCATTGGCCAGATGATCCGCAAAAAGCCGTTGGAAGAAGTGAGCCAGCGGGGATCCGGATGGCCCTCCGGCCCTTGCGGAGCACGATCGATACCCTTGCAACCAAGTGAATAGCTTTTGGTAGCGCTCTAAGTTGGCAAACCCGACCCGCTCCGGTTGCCGTATCGCCGTTTTTGGGCGTAAAGAACGTCCAACCGGATCTAATGTATCTTCGGCCAACAAAGCCGCCCGTATCGGATCCAGCCCCAGCACCAGCCCTAGCATCAGCCGCCATTCTGGCAGAGTGGGAAAAGTACCCCACTCTGGATGGGCCAATTCCGCCACCGTCAACACTGCCCGCACCAGAGGGTAGCGAATCAAGGCCGGAAACGGAGCAATCGGCCATGCCTCAGGCAACTGTTCCTGGAGACGGAGGCTAACCCCCGCATCCATACGGGGTAAAAGAATGGCAATGCGAGAGGGCTGAACACCAGCCGCCAGCAGGTTTTTGATCTGGGCCACCATCACCTCCACCGCCGCAAACTGGGTTTCTCCTTCCAAAACCTGGAGGGAAGGCAACTCGGAAGAATCCGTCCCGCTAACACAATGAGGGTCTGGTGTTGACAGAGGATGAGAAAACTGCGGATCCAGCACCTGCGCGATTTTTAACCCTAGCCGAATCATCCCCTTTGAGGCTCGATGGCTATTCTCAAGAAGCTGGAATTGAGTCTGTTCCATTAAAAAACGGGCCACCCCTTCCGGGACTCCCGTGAAAGAGGCTCCACCCCCAATCGTGTAGCTAAACCATTGGCTTTGCAGATGAGATTGGCCCTGTCGATAAAATTCCAAGGCCACAGCACAACTGTCCTCCGCTTGATCCACGATCAAGTGATCCCACTCCGCCCAAAAGTCCGCCAGAGGTAGAATATGTTCCTGAAATAGACGAATTTGCAAGCCAAAGTCCAGGGATCCCAGCTCAAGAGCTGCCGCCCACAACCGTCCCACACAACAACTCATGGCCTGTAAAGCCTCTGCCCGACCTGGGGCACTGGCATCTTCTGGCCAAGCTTGTGCCAAACGGGATCCCACCGCTTCGGCAGGCAAGCCAGAGGCCCCAGCAATATAGGCCGCACTGCTGATTTGGTCCCAAACCTGAAACTCCTTCAGGCCGATATTGGCAAAAGCTTCTCCATGGCGAGGGCAAAGGGTACACACCCGCGCACAAAGAAACTGGGTCAAGTCCTTGGCCAAAGGCACCGGCTCAAACCTGGCCGGTAACTGCGGGATCCCGGCTCGCACCTGCGGCCAGTGGTCTGCCAAAGAACGTCCCACCCGCTGCAAAAAAGTCTCCACCCGCCACGGCCCCACTAAGCAGTTATTTTCCCGTTGCAGACGTTCTAAAATCTCACGCGCTTGTCGTTGGCTACGCACCAAAAACAAAATCCGCCCTGAATCGGCTCCCGTTTTCAGCAAATTCGAGTAGCGTTGGATGCACGCCTGAGTCAAGCCACTGCCTGCCCATCCAATCACACTCTGAAACCGAGAGGATTTCCCCTCAGGGTATGGTTCTACCTGGGCTGGAGCTATCATCATCGATACTGTCCTCCCAACAGGAGCAGATTTGTTGCGTCAAGATCTGGACAAAGGGGTCTTCACTTCACTATGATGTACTACTGTTGCCAATTGAATCTGCCCATTGCGGCGAAGATCTCCGGCAACCTGTAGGGTACTGCTATCCCGGATACTGCCTTCTTTAGCAGGCAAGTCCGAGCAGTCTGAGAGAGCAGTTTGGCGTGTAACTCAGGGGTAGTTGAAGCAAGAAGCTCAGCAGCAGTTGTGCTCTTTTGTTTTCTCTAGGGATCCAGTGTGATTCCCTCACCTTGAAGCTTCTCAGCAGCGTTGGTTTCAACCCGATGGTGCTGCTGCGCGTATCTCTACCCAACTCCGGCTCGTTGAGCCAAATGCAAGTTGATCAAGGCGAGTCTGTTGGCTCGATGGGAGGCTCTTGTGGTGCTTGGCATCCTTGGAAGAAAAGTTGGCATGACCCAGATCTTCTCTCCAGAGGGTTTGGCCATTCCTGTCACGGTGGTGCAGGCAGGGCCTTGTACCGTCACGCAAATCAAAACCCAAGCCACTGATGGCTATAACGCTCTGCAGGTCGGCTACTTGCCTACTGCCGAGAAACACCTCACCCAACCGCAGCGGGGTCACCTCAACAAAGCAGGTGTGTCTCAGATGCTGCGCCATTTGCGCGAGTTTCGCGTTGAGCAGCCAGAGCGTTACCAGCTGGGTCAGTCCCTGACGGTAGAGATGTTCACCCCCGGACAGTTGCTGGATGTGGCGGGCACCTCCATTGGGCGAGGCTTTGCGGGTAACCAAAAGCGTCACCACTTCGGTCGTGGCCCGATGTCTCATGGTTCCAAAAACCATCGTGAACCGGGTTCCATCGGTGCCGGCACGACCCCCGGTCGTGTGTTTCCAGGGTTGCGGATGGCAGGACGGCTGGGAGCCACTCGGGTTACGACCCGTAAGTTGCAGTTGGTGCAAGTGGATGTGGAGCGGGATCTGCTCTTGATCAAAGGCTGCGTGCCCGGTGTTGAGGGTGGACTGTTGGAAATTACCCCCGCCAAGCAAGTGGGGAACAAGCGCTAGGGGGAAGGGATCCCTGTAGAGACCGAAGCCGCTAAGCATCTGCAAAGACGAGGGAACAATGGCAAGTTGTGTGGTTAAAGATTGGCAAGGGGAGACGGTGGGTAGTGCGGAACTGAGCCTGAAAGTGGCTCGTCCCGAAACGGCTGCCCATATTCTCCACTTGGCGGTGCGTCGGCAGATGACCAATGCTCGCCAGGGCAATGCCCACACCAAAACCCGTGCTGAGGTGCGGGGTGGCGGGCGCAAACCTTGGAAGCAAAAAGGGACAGGGCGGGCACGTGCCGGTTCGATTCGCTCCCCTCTATGGCGGAAGGGGGGTGTTATTTTCGGCCCTCGCAAGCGGGAGTACAACCTGGCCATGAACCGCAAAGAGCGGCAACTGGCTCTGCGTACCGCTTTGCAAAGCCGGGTGGAGGATCTGATTGTGGTGCAGGATTTCCTGGCCCAGCTGGATCCGCCCAAAACCCGCGAGGTGGCTAAAGCCCTGCTGCGGTGGGGGGTAATGGAAGATCAATCGGCTTTGTTAATCGTGCCAGAGCGCACGGAAACTCTAGAACGGGCCGTTCGCAACATTGCTCGAGTCAAGTTGGTTGGTCTGGATCAAATCAATGTGTTTGATCTGCTCAACGTGGATTGGGTACTGATCACCACCTCTGCTTTGGAACAATTCAAGGCCCGTTGGGGATCCGAATCTACTGCATCTGGAGTTGTAGATTCCCCCTCCACTCCCGTAGCGGTCGAGTCAGCCCAAGCTGTTGCTACAGAGGCTGTAGATACAGAAGTAGATACAGAAACAGTAGAAGCGGGAGAGGTCGTAGAGGCAGTAGAAGCGGAAGTGGAGGAGCAAAGCGATGACCGAGAGTAAGCGGATCCTGGCGGATGTCCTGTTGCGCCCGATCATCACCGAAAAAGCAACGGTGCTGATGGAACAGCGCAAGTACACCTTTGAAGTCATGCCCACTGCCACTAAGCCTTTGATCCGAGCAGCTGTTGAAGAGATGTTTGGGGTACGAGTGACTTCGGTGAACACTTTAAAACCGGCCCGTAAGCAACGGCGAGTCGGTCGTTTCGTCGGCTATCGCACCCGTCCTAAGCGGGCTGTGGTCACTTTGGCCGAGGGAGATTCCATCACCCTCTTCCCCGACACCTAAGCAATCCTTTCCTGCTTGAGCTAAGTGCACTAAGTCCTCCACCACCGCTGCAACCATGGGCATTCGTACCTTCCGACCTTATACCCCCAGCACCCGTCAAATGACAGTTTCCAGTTTTGAGGAGCTGTCTCGGGACGAGAACGGTAAGCGCCACCGACCGGAAAAGTCGCTGCTGCAATTTATCCATCGCAAAAAGGGACGCAACAACCGGGGTGTCATCACCAGTCGGCGGCGGGGCGGCGGCCACAAACGGCTGTACCGTGTGATTGATTTTCGTCGCGATAAGCGCGGGATCCCTGCGCTGGTGAAAACTGTTGAGTACGATCCCAACCGCAACGCCCGCATTTCCTTGGTGCAGTACGAAGATGGGGAAAAACGCTACATTCTGGCTCCTCGATATTTAGAGGTCGGCTCCACCATCGTGGCTGGGCCTGAGGCTCCTTTTGAGATTGGCAATGCCATGCCTCTGGAGCGGATCCCGTTGGGAACCGTGGTACACAATGTTGAGCTGTATCCCGGTCGTGGCGGACAGATTGTCCGGGCTGCCGGGGCTGGGGCTCAGGTGGTGGCCAAAGAGGGTAAGTATGTCTCCCTCAAGCTGCCCTCCGGCGAGGTACGCATGATTCGGGCTGAGTGCTACGCCACCATCGGGCAAGTGGGCAACGTTGACCACAGCAACCTCAGCCTAGGTAAAGCCGGTCGCAGCCGCTGGTTGGGTCGTCGCCCGAAAGTGCGGGGGTCAGTGATGAACCCCGTGGATCACCCCCATGGAGGCGGGGAAGGGCGGGCTCCGATTGGGCGCAGTGGCCCTGTTACCCCTTGGGGTAAACCCACCTTGGGATACAAGACGCGCAAACGCAACAAAGCCAGCAACAAATTGGTGGTGCGGGGGCGTCGTCGCGGAGGCCGTCGCAACAAAGGTGGACGGGCAGCTCAATAGCAGCCTATCTGCCTACTTATCAGTTTGATCTTTTTCGCTTGCCAGACTGTCGAGGTTCTCATGGGACGTTCACTAAAAAAAGGCCCTTTTGTCGATGCCAAACTACTTCTCAAAGTGGAGCGGATGAATGAGCGCAATGAGAAGCAAATGCTAAAAACCTGGTCGCGGGCCAGCACCATCCTGCCTGTGATGATCGGTCACACCATCGCCGTTCACAACGGCAAGCAGCATGTGCCCCTCTTCATCACCGATCAGATGGTTGGCCACAAGCTGGGGGAGTTTGTCCCGACTCGTACCTTCCGCGGTCATGCGGGTAGCGATAAAAAAGCGTCTCGCCGCTGAAGTAGGCGGGCAGTCTATCGGAGAGTGATCCCAACAGGAGAGCATCATGGCTGATTCTTCATCTGACATCAAAGCAGTAGCTCGCTACATCCGTATGTCGCCTTTCAAGGTGCGTCGGGTGCTGGATCAAATCCGTGGGCGCACCTATGCCGATGCCCTGATCCTGTTGGAGTTTATGCCCTATGCCGCCTGTGAACCCATCCGCAAGGTGCTGCGCTCAGCAGTGGCCAATGCAGAACACAACAACGGACTGGATCCCCGCGACTTGGTGGTGAGTCAAGCCTACGCCGATCAGGGGCCAGTGCTGAAACGATTCCGGCCCCGTGCCCAGGGTCGGGCCTACCAAATTCGCAAGCGTACCTGTCACATCACCATTGCTGTCCGGCCCATGGAAACCGAAGCAGCAACAGCCTCCTAATTTTCTATTCCGCATTGATTCCTAGCCCTTGACCTTTCAAACAACACCACCATGGGACAAAAGATCCACCCCAACGGTTTCCGCCTCGGCGTGATTAAAGAACATCGCAGCCGCTGGTTTGCCGATCCAGCTCGCTATCCGGCCTTGTTGCAAGAGGACGAGCACATTCGTACCTACTTGAGTAAACAACTGAGCAGTGCTGGCTTGGCGGATATCCAAATTGAGCGCAAAGCCGATCAAATTGACTTGGAAGTCCGTGCCTCCCGGCCTGGGGTGGTCGTTGGTCGAGGTGGATCTGGATTAGACGCCTTGCGTCAGGGTTTGCAAAAGGAACTCGGCCTCCAGGGTGGCACCGAGCGAGCGATTCGCATCAATGTGGTGGAGGTGACCCGTGCCGATGCAGAAGCAGCCTTGCTAGCAGAAAACATCGCCCAGCAGTTGGAGCGGCGGATCGCCTTTCGTCGCATTGTGCGTCAGGTGATTCAGCGGGCGCAGCGGGCAGGTGTACAAGGGATCAAAATCCAAATTGCCGGTCGATTGAATGGGGCAGAAATTGCTCGCAGCGAATGGACTCGGGAAGGACGGATCCCTCTGCATACTCTGCGGGCGGATATCGACTACGCCGAGCACGTTGCCCGTACCACCTTTGGCATCATCGGGGTCAAGGTTTGGGTCTTCAAAGGAGAGGTTCTCCCTGGACAGGAGCGTCCTGAACAAAAGGCCCCGCTACAACAGCCCAAACGTCGGCAACAACGGCGGCGACCCACATTCGAAGATCGCTCGGCAGCAGATGCTTGAGGGTTTGTCAGGGATCCCTATCGGTTCACAGTTGAGGAACGGCCATGTTAAGCCCCAAACGTACCAAATACCGCAAGCAACAGCGCGGGCGCATGAAAGGCAAAGCCACCCGAGGCAATCGCATCAACTTCGGGGAATACGCCTTGGTAGCCACCGAGCCGGCGTGGATCACCGCTCGGCAAATCGAGGCCAGCCGCCGTGCCATGACCCGTTATGTTCGCCGGGGGGGGCAAATCTGGATTCGTATCTTCCCGGATAAGCCTGTTACCCAGCGTGCAGCTGAAACTCGGATGGGATCCGGGAAGGGTAACCCCGAATTTTGGGTTTGCGTAGTCAAGCCCGGTCGGATCCTCTTTGAAATGGGAGGTGTCGCCGAGCCCATTGCTCGAGAAGCGATGCGCCTTGCTGCCCAAAAGCTGCCTATCAAAGTCAAATTTGTTACTAAGGCAGACTTTGTGGAAGAAGAGTCGGCCAAGCGTGGGGCCGTAGAACTCGCTACCAGCGTCCAAGGAGAGTAAGCCATGCCAATGCCAAAAATTGCTGATGCCCGCGCTCTATCCGATGAGGAGCTAAGCAACGAGATCTATGCGGTCAAAAAAGAGTTGTTTGAACTGCGTCTGCAGCAAGCCACACGGCAATTGAATCAACCTCACCTGATTCGGCTGCGCAAACACAAGCTAGCCCAGTTGTTAACTGTGGAAGGGGAACGCAAGCGGGGCGAACGTCCTAAGGAGAAGGAATAATGGCTGTTCGGGAAAAGGTTGGCATTGTTGTCAGCAACAAGATGCAAAAAACAGTGGTCGTAGCGGTTGAAAACCGAGTTGCCCACAGCAAGTACGGAAAAATCGTCGTTAAAACCAAGCACTTCAAGGCTCACGACGAGGAAGAGCGCTGTCAAGAGGGAGATTTGGTGCGGATTACTGAAACTCGTCCCCTCAGCCGCACCAAGCGTTGGCAAGTGGCCGAAATCCTACGGGAGGTGAAGAAACTATGATTCAGCAGCAAACCATGTTGACGGTGGCTGATAACACTGGGGCGCGCAAAATGATGTGCATCCGAGTCTTGGGCAGTAGTGGTCGCCGCTATGCCAGCTTAGGGGATGTGATCATCGGGGTCGTCAAAGATGCCCTGCCCAATATGCCCGTTAAAAAATCCGATGTTGTCAAAGCCGTTGTCATTCGTACCGTGGATACTGTACGTCGTCCCGATGGTATGAGCATTCGATTCGATGACAATGCTGCTGTGATCATCAACAACGAAGGTAACCCGCGTGGTACACGGGTCTTTGGTCCTGTGGCCCGTGAACTACGCGAGAAAAACTTCACCAAGATCATCTCGCTAGCGCCGGAGGTACTGTAATGGCTCGTCCCCTGAAACCCAGCCAAATTCGCCGATTGACCGAACGCCCTGGTATTCGCAAGCACCGCAATGGGCTGCGATACAAGATGCGCATTAAGCAGGGAGATACTGTTCAGGTAATCTCCGGAGATGACAAAGGCAAAATTGGCGAAGTGCTGCGTGCCTTCCCCGAGCGCAATATGGTTTTGGTGGAAGGTGTGAATATCGTCACCTACCACCGCAAACCCCAACGGGAAGGGGAAAGCGGCACGATTGAAACCAAAGAAGCCCCCATTCCCGTTTGTAAGGTGATGGCTTATTCCAAAAAACAGGAAGTAGCCAGTCGCATTGGCTATCAAATCACTGCCGATGGCCGCAAAGTCCGTGTGCTCAAGAAAACGGGTGAAATCCTCGATTAACCCGCTTCTCTTCCAAAAGGTTTGGCTCTGACCCAGCCCAGAGCCGTAAGGAGAAACCCCGATGCCCCAACGTCTTCAAACCCACTACACCAAAGTTATCCTCCCCAAGTTGCAGAAGGATCTGGGCTACACCAACATCCACCAAGTACCCCGTCTTGAGAAAATTGTGATTAACCGGGGGTTGGGCGATGCCTCCCAGAACGCCAAAGCCCTGGAATCCTCAATCGCGGAGATCAGTGCCATCACGGGTCAACGGCCAGTGATCACCCGTGCTAAGAAAGCGATTGCCAGCTTCAAGATTCGCAAGGGTATGCCGGTGGGGTTGATGGTAACCCTACGGCGGGAGCGCATGTATGCTTTTCTCGACCGTTTGATCAATGTTGCTCTACCCCGTATCCGGGATTTTCGGGGCGTCAGCCCCAAAGCGTTTGATGGACGGGGCAACTACACCCTGGGCATTCGAGAGCAGCTGATTTTCCCTGAGATCAGCTACGACTCTGTTGACCAGCTGCGGGGTATGGATATTTCAATTGTGACCACCGCCAAAACCGATGAGGAAGGTCGCGCCCTGCTCAAAGAATTTGGCATGCCCTTTACCTCCTAGCATCATTGTTAACTGTTCACGCCCGTCTTATATTGACCGATCTCCCGAGGAGCACCGACCCACCCATGGCCCACACCAACGACACGATCGCCGATATGCTCACCCGCATTCGCAACGCCACAATGGCTCGGCACGAGTCGGTGGCGATCCCTGCAACTCGTATGACTCGCAACATCGCTCGCGTCCTGCATGAGGAGGGCTTTGTGAGCGAATGGAAGGAAGAGGGGGAAGGGATCCAGGCTCAGCTGGTGTTGCGCTTGAAGTACAAGGGCAAAGGTCGTAAACCGATCATCAATGGCCTGAAGCGGGTGAGCCGACCGGGACTGCGGGTGTATCGCAACCACAAAGACCTGCCTCGCGTGTTGGGAGGCATTGGCATTGCCATTATTTCCACCTCCAGCGGTATCATGACCGACCGAGAAGCCCGTAAGAACGGCATTGGCGGTGAAGTGCTCTGCTTTGTGTATTAAGTCATTTGAGTCATTGTCTTGTCAGGAGTATTCCCATGTCCCGTATCGGTAGACGTCCCATAGCCCTTCCTGCCAAGGTTGAGATCCAAATCGAAGGTCGGCAGATCTCGGTGAAGGGCCCGAAAGGACAACTCTCCCGCAGCTTGCCCCCCCTGATTTCGGTGGATCAGGCGGCACAGATGCTCACCGTTAGCCGGGTAAACGAGTCTCGTCCGGCCCGCCAACTGCATGGCCTCTGCCGCACTTTGGTTGCCAATATGGTAGACGGGGTATCCAAAGGGTTTGAGCGCAAGCTGGAACTGGTGGGTGTGGGCTACCGGGCTTCCATTCAGGGCAACAAGTTGATTTTGAATGTTGGCTACAGCAACCCGGTGGAGATCCCGTTTCCCCCAGGGATCCAAATGGCTGTTGAAAACAACACCACGATTGTGGTTTCGGGCATTGATAAAGAGCTGGTGGGCAATACCGCTGCACGCATTCGGGCTATCCGCCCACCCGAACCCTACAAGGGCAAAGGGATCCGCTATCAAGGGGAGCAAGTTCGCCGCAAGGCAGGTAAATCTGGGAAAGCGAAGAAATAACCATGAAAACCAACCGCAAGACCACCACCCAACACCGCCATCGGCGCATTCGCCGCAAAGTCTTTGGTACCCCCGAGCGGCCCCGCTTGGCTGTGTTTCGTTCCCATCAGCATATCTACGCCCAGGTGATTGACGATGTAGCTCAACATACCTTGGCCTCCGCCTCCACCCTCGACACCGAGCTACGAGAGGAGTTAAGGGAAATCGGGACTGCCACACAAGAGGCGGCTACCCTGATTGGGCGCTCTGTGGCCGAACGGGCCTTACAGGTGGGCATCTCCCAAGTGGTCTTTGACCGGGGGGGCAAGCTTTATCATGGGCGGATTCGCGCCTTGGCCGAAGCTGCCCGAGAGGCAGGGTTGCAGTTCTAAAGGCAGCTTCGGCAAGCGGGATCGGAGGAATTCGGATCCTGTTTACAGAAGTAGGGTACAGGTTGCAAACATTCCCAAGGGATCCCAAGTGTCACTGAGGATAATCGCACATGGCTGAGCAGAGAGAGCGTCGTAGAAACAAGAAAAATCGCGAAGAGCAACCCAGCGAGTGGCAAGAGCGGGTTATCCAGATCCGCCGGGTCACCAAAGTGGTCAAAGGCGGTAAAAAGCTGAGCTTCCGGGCTGTAGTGGTGGTCGGCAACGAGCGCGGTCAGGTGGGCGTTGGCGTGGGCAAAGCCAATGATGTGATCGGGGCTGTGCGCAAAGGGGTTGTGGATGGCAAGAAACACTTAATCGATGTGCCCCTCACCAACGGCCTGTCTGTCCCGCATCCCATGCGCGGGGCCGGGGGCGGTGCGGCAGTACTGGTGATGCCGGCTGCCCCCGGTACTGGGGTGATTGCAGGGGGGGCGGTACGAACCGTTCTCGAGCTAGCGGGTGTACGGAATAGCTTGGCCAAGCAACTGGGATCCAGTAATCCCCTCAACAATGCCCGTGCCACCGTCGATGCCTTGCGACGGATGCGAACTTTTGAACAGGTGGCTCAAGATCGAGACATCGATGTGCGTCGTCTGTTTAGCAAATGAAGATCAAACAACGTGAATCCGTGAAGCAGAGGTGACCATGCGACTGGAAGACATTCGACCCCAAGCGGGATCCACTCGACGGCGGCGGCGACTGGGTCGTGGCATCGCTGCAGGGCAGGGAGCCTCCTGTGGCAAAGGCATGCGTGGACAAAAGGCCCGTAAAGGGGGTAGTACTCGGCCCGGTTTTGAAGGAGGCCAAACCCCCCTCTATCGCCGCGTTCCCAAGCTGAAGCATTTTCCCTGCTACACGCGGCGCCCAGTTTATACCCTAATCAATCTGCGCTCTCTGTCAGAGCTGCCCTCCGGTACACAGGTCAGCCTAGAAAGCTTGATGGAGCTGGGGATCGTCACCACCAACGATGGCCCCTTGAAAATCCTTGGACACGGAGAGGTGAACGTTCCTCTGACGGTGAGTGCCGCAGCCATTACCCCTTCTGCTCAAGCCAAGATCGAGGCAGCGGGAGGTCAGGTGCAGATTCTCAATGCCCGATGATCTCTAAATGATCTCTATCCGAAACGGCTGGTTTTTGCCGACTGCCCTACCCTAGGCGTAGAGTGGTAAATAGCTCACCAGCTTGCCTTTTTCGCTCCCGCGAGGTTTTCCTTCCCATGGTTGACACACGAGGTTCTACTCCCTCTGCTCAAGAGACGTTTATGCAGATGGCTCAAGCAGCGGGGCTGCGCGGTCGTCTATTTCTGACACTGGGTTTGTTATTGCTGGTACGGCTCGGTATTTATATCCCGATCCCCGGCATTGACCGAGCCCGATTTGCAGCAGAAGCTGCCAATAGCCCTGTATTCGGGCTGTTGGACGTGTTCTCAGGCGGGGGGATTTCTGCCCTGGGGATCTTTGCCCTAGGGATCCTGCCCTTCATCAACGCCTCGATCATCATGCAGTTGCTCACATCAGCCATTCCGGCTTTGGAGAATCTGCAGAAAAATGAAGGGGAGCAGGGGCGGCGACAAATTTCTCAGTACACCCGCTATGTCACTTTGGCATGGGCCATCATCCAGGGCATTGGTATTTCCTTCTGGGTACGCGAGTTTGCCAGTACCACCAACGAGTTGGCCTTTATGGCCTCCACCACCTTGGCCTTGGCCGCGGGATCCATGTTTGTGATGTGGCTGGGGGAGCTGATTACGGAACGAGGGGTAGGGAGTGGCCCTTCCCTGTTGATTTTTGTGAACATTGTCGCCAGTTTGCCCCGTGCCCTAGGGCAAACCATTAGTTTGGCCCGTGCTGATAGCAGTAGTATTGGGGGGATTCTTCTGCTGACGGCTATATTTTTAGCCACGATTGTCGGCATCGTGTTTGTGCAGGAGGGGAGCCGCAAGATCCCGATTGTCTACGCCAAACGTCAAGTGGGCAACAAGCTATTCCGGGAGCAGAAAAGCTACCTGCCCTTGCGCCTGAATCAAGGGGGCGTGATGCCGATCATCTTCGCCTACTCGGTGATGTCCTTGCCGCTGGCCTTGGCCCAGTACACTCAGAACCTGACCTTGG
>NZ_JAFIRA010000015.1 GCF_022848905.1 Thermostichus vulcanus str. 'Rupite' | reverse complement strand
TCTCGGCCTAGCCAGCGATAAATAGTTGCACGACTGACGTCGTAGAGCTGGGCAGCTTCCGTTGGACTGCCCCCTTCCTCAACATACTTTACAACTCTCTCCCTCAAGTCTAAGCTGTAGCTCATGAAGCTTCCTCCAACAGGTTCTATCCACGCCATCTTACCCTCAATACTGTCTCACTCCCAACTGAATCGACTAAAGGCAACTAGAAAAAGGCTGTACTGATGTAAAATATGTCGCAAAAAATCTGACAATTATGTTAGTTTGGCTAATGTCTCTAGAAAAGCTTCATGAAAATCAAGATTGATGATCTGACAGGCCAAGAAAGAAATGTGGTTGGTTTCTCCGCCTGAAAGGAAACACGCCCTAGACATCAGCGGTCTGTGTAAACCTGACATTACTTTTTGGACAGTTTGGGACGCAGAAATGTTAGCTGGGTGTGGAGCCATTAAAGAGCTGGATCCCTACAATCCCGTTAAATGCACCACCACCTGCCGCAGTTGCCCCCGTTGCCGATGTTCCCACAAATAAATGCCCTGCCAAATTCCCAGTGCCAGTTGACCGGAACGAATCGGAATGGTTTCGGAGGTATGAGTGAGCGCAGAACGAATGTGAGCAGGCATATCATCTGCTCCTTCCGCAATATGCTGATAAAGGCTCAAGTCTTCTGGAACTAACCGCGCGAAGAAAGTCTCCAAATCCCGCAATACATCCGGGTCAGCATTTTCTTGAATCAATAAACTAGCGGAAGTGTGGCAGACAAATAGGTGACACAGCCCCACTTGAATCCCTGAAGCTCGCACAAGCTGCTGCACCTCCCCTGTAAAGCGATGCAAAGATTTGCCGGTTGTCCGAATCGATAGGGTGTGTTGTTGATGTTGAACCATTGCCTGCATGATTGGGATCCCTTATTCGCCTTATCCAAAAGTCGTGCCATTCCAACCCCAGAGATAGCCCTTAGCATCGGTGAACTCAATGTAAATTCTCTGTTTCGGGATCCCTAAAGTAGCCTCAATTTGTCCACAAAAGGCTTCACTCATAGCTCGAGTCTGGCTGCCAGAAAATTGCCCAACACTTTTGATCTCCACATAACAACAGGGATCTGTGCTACCTGCAAACGTCATTGGGATCCCAGCCTCAAAAGCAGTCATCACATAAGATTCTGGCTTGCCTAACTGCTGAGATAGTGCCGTAGAAAGCGCCTTGAGCAACTTCTCCACAGCTGTGGGTTCTGGTTGTAAGGGCGTTTGTAGCTTAATCAAAGGCATGGTTTGTCCTCCAACCCGACATGCTCATCTTCGCATTCTCAGCCCATTCTTTCAGGAATCCGCCTGTGGTAGCGTGACGGAAGAGTTAGAACATCGAAGATGGATGAAGTCAATCCCACCCTTCAACCGATCGGCCACTCCAGTCAACGGGAGCCAGGTCGTTGTGCGGTTCAAACCGATGCTGCTCCCACTCCGGTTGGCCCCTACAGTCAGGGGATTGCTGTCCTTGGTCCATTGATTTTCACCGCCGGACAGGTGGGACTGGATCCCAAAACGGGAAAGTTGACAGGAGAAGATATAGTCTCCCAAACTCGGCAGGCGTTACTCAATTTACAAGCAGTGCTAGCTGCTGGGGGCACGAACCTCTCTAACGTGGTCAAAACAACCGTTTTTTTGGCTGACATGAAGGACTTTGCTGCCATGAACGAGGTGTACCAGGAGTTTTTCTCGACGGATCCCGCTCCGGCTCGCTCCTGTGTACAGGTGGCCCGTCTGCCTCTTGATGCGTTGGTGGAGATCGAAGCGGTAGCTTGGTATCCTTAAATCCCAATCCTGCCATGATCTGACTTGACGGCCAAAGGCAGGATCTCCCAGAGTGAAGTGGCATTGGGCAAGCGGATCCCATGTTCAAACCCATTGGCTGGGCAGTGGCGCCGTTGGCGGTGACCCTCTACCCTGCTTTTGCAGAGGAAGTTCGTTGTGGCTGGCTGGATAAGTATCGATACCGACCCAGTGGGGCGGATTTTGACTGTCCCGAAACTCGGGCAAAATGCGATCCAAGCCAGCTGGAGCGTAGGGTTCCAACAGACCCTGCTGATCAGCCACCAACAAACTGGTGGCAGCCAGCCCCCAAACGGCATCCGCTTGTGGATTGTCTTTTTCCGCCAGTAACTTAGCCGTTACTACCCCGGTGGAATCCCGCACGATGTTGACTTTGATATCGGGATGCTCCTTCTCAGTGGTGCCGGAATGACCCTCTCCTTTGGGTTGGCGCAAGAGGTGGTTGCATCCTTAGAGGGATCCCTTTCCAGACTGTAGGATCAAGACAACTGGACTACACTGATCCCATTCAGGTTGGATCTCGTGACCATCCCATCTGCCATGACTTATCTGGAAGAACATCCCCCCCGATGGAAAGAGGAGATCCCTGACGAGATTCTGCTGCCCCCCAGCAACTTAGACAGTGATGAACCGCCCTTGGAATCCGATCTTCACCGTCAACAAATCGATCTGCTGATTCGGCTCTTGCAATACTGGTGGCGTGACCGTCAAGACTTTTATATTTCTGGTAACTTGACGGTCTACTACAACACCGAGCAACTGAAGACACGAGATTTTCGCGGGCCGGATGTGTTTGTGGTCTTGGGGACCGAAAAAAAAGACCGGCGCAGTTGGACGATTTGGGATGAAGGCGGTCGGTATCCGAATGTGGTGATTGAGCTGCTGTCGAGTTCCACGGCAAAGGTGGATAAAGGGGCCAAGAAAACCCTCTATCAAGATATCTGGCGGTTACCGGAGTACTACTGGTTTGATCCGCACAGTCTGGAATTGGCTGGGTTTCGCCTGGTGGAGGGTCGCTATCAAGAGATCCCCCCCGATTCAGCCGGGTATCTCCCAAGCGAGCAATTGGGGCTAAAACTGGGAATCCATGCGGGGAAACTGCGTTGGTTTACGGCGGAGGGGCAGTTGATCCCATTGCCTGAAGAGGCTGAACGGCAGCGAGCCGAACAGGAGTACCAACGAGCTGAGCAAGAACGGCGGGCTAAAGAGCAACTTCAGCAGCAGCTCGAGCAGGCTAAAGCTTTCCTGCGCTCGCAAGGATGGGATCCCGATCAACTCTAATCAGTCCAGTTAGTCTGGCTAGTGCAACAGTTGCCGCAGGCGCTCGAGTGCCCGTTGGTTCTCTTCGGGTGTACCTACCGTCAGGCGGATCCCTCCACCTGTAGCGCGCACACAGGTACCCAAGTCCTGCCAGTCCCGTTGCAGTTGTTGGGGATCCCGTCCTTCCACCCGTAAATAGAGGAAGTTAGCTTGGCTAGGCCACACCCGTACCCCCGGCAATTCCGGCAAGGCTTGCTCCAGGATGTCCCGTTGCCGGCGCAGCAGGGGTAAGTCGGCCAAAAACTCTTCAGCATGTTCTAGGGCGATCTGAACAGCCCATTGAGAGATAGCAGGGAGATTATAGGGTAGGCGAATCGACTCCAGCACCTGGATCAACTGCGGATGGCCGATGGCATACCCCACCCGATGGGCTGCCAGACGAAAGGCTTTGGAGAAGGTGCGCAGGATCACCCAATTGGGATGGTCAGCCAACTTCGGTAGAGCAGTGTGCTGGCTAAATTCAAAATAGGCTTCATCCAAAATCACCAAGATCTGGGGGGGTAGGGTTTCAATCCAGGCCCATTCGGCTGCGCTGAGACCATTGCCTGTGGGGGAGTTGGGATCCACCAAACACACCACCCGAATCGGATGGTCCGCCAGTGCTTGCCCGCAAGCCTGCAGATTTAGGGCAAAGGATTCCGAATCGCGGGCGACTCGCACCACCGGGATCCCCAAACTCTCCGCCAGGATTGCGTACATAGAAAAGGTGGGTTCTGGCACCAAAATGCTGCCCCGCCCGCCCAAACAGGTGGCAATCAACAGGGAGCGAATCAACTCATCCGATCCATTGCCCACGCTAATCTGGGCTGGATCTGCTCCGGCATAGGCGGCGATGGCCTGCTTGAGGCCGTGGTGGTTGGCATCAGGGTAACGGTTGCTGGGGATCCCTTTTTCCCAAAGAAGGGAAAGTTTTTGTTTGAACCCTTCCGGCCAATCCAGGGGGAACTCATTGGCATCCAACTTGTCGGCAGCCAGAGGCAACACGGCATCGTAGGACTTGAGATGGAGCAGATCGGGACGCAAATATTGCAAGGCGCACATCCCCCAGGCGGAGCGAGGTATTTATGATAACAGCTGATAACAGCGCCAACTTCGTCACCAGCCCATTCGTCACGGATCCCTGGCAGAAAAAGTGAGCGCTTCAGATTTGTGAATGTCTTGCTTGGCTTCTGTCAGCCCTAGGTTTTGGGGCCTAATCTAACCGTTCTTCCGTGCGTTCTAGCATAGTCTCCTGAAGGTGGGATTCCTGCTGGCGGTGTTTTGCCAAACTTTCCCGTGCCTGTTCTAGTACTTCGCCATGCTGAACTCCCTGTTCTAGTTCCACCTGCTTGCGAGTGCGCATGGTTTCTTCAAGATGCTCACTGTGCTGGCGCTCTTTGACCGCCTGTTCTCGGGCTTTTTCGTCGACATCCATGGGCTTTACCTCTGAACGACTGGAGCTCAAGGTTCAAATGACTTAACAGGTTGAAGGGATCCCTATCCCTATTTCTCAACTTGCCACATCCCGTAACGGAGAAGAGCACAATGCAACAGAACTCTACTTTTCAGGACGGCAACCAGCAGGCAATCTAGCCAACCAATGAGGATGCTACCGGGTTACCCAGCTTCAGATTCGATAAAAGTTTAGATTTTTTCCTTGTTCTCACGAGCTAAGGCGTGTTACTTTTAGTTCGTTGATGGTTCGTCAGAGTTCGATCGCGGATTTAGAAAAGTTTTCTCTTATACTGAACAGGAGCAAGCCATGGGCATCGAAAATCGGATTGAAGCTGCTGCCAAGAACATTGAGGGCAAGATCCAAGAGGCAGTTGGTGAGCTAACTGGGGATGAAAAACAGAAGCTAGAAGGCCAAGCCAAACAAGCAGAAGCCTCAGCCCAACACGCTAAAGAAGATGTAAAAGATGCTGTCAAAGAGGGTATTGACAATTTGCTCGGTTAAATATTGCTCGGTTAAATAGGCAATCAGCTGTTGACAGGGCATAGATAGATATAGATAGATAAGGCATAGGCGCCTCAAAAGTGAGAGCGCCTGTCTTGCTGAAGCTGGGAATAGATCTTTGGGCGGCATCCAGCTTGAGGCATCCTTTTCTGGGTAAGCTTTGTGGCGGGGTTTTCCCAAATGGGGACGGATTGATATGAATGCCGCACCCAAGGAACGACGCGCAGTAGAAATCAACCACTTTATTATCCACCCTATCCACTGTTCAAGATGAACGGTGGATGCAGTCTTTTTTTTCGCCGCCAGAATCCTGTGAGTACTTGATCCGTCTCTGTGAACAAGTCGAAGCACAGGGATTAACCCGCCAGTTAACAGAAGCTAAGCAACTTTTGCAGTTATTGGATTCTACTCAGGGTAAATCCTTCAAGCAGATGTGAAATAATCAACCTAAAAAGTAAAACTTTTGTTGCGGGTATTCACTGTTTTTCTGGAGTACAGCTATGGATCCTCAGCCTGATATTGTAGAGGTTGGTAATGCTTCCCAAGAGTTAGAATTTCTCTACACCCGTGATATTGAATTTCGCCAAGAGACCCTTTACTTTTTGGTGGTAGATCGTTTTTTCGACGGGGATCCTGACAACAACGAAGGCCCCAACCCAGAGCTTTACGATCCCGAGGGTCAAGATTGGGGCAAATATTGGGGGGGTGATCTGCAGGGGGTGATCGACAAGCTGGATTACCTACAGCAAATGGGGATCACGGCGATTTGGCTCACCCCTTTGTTTGAGCAGGTGGAGCGATTGTTTATCGAAAGTGCCGCCATGCACGGCTACTGGACCAAAGACTTCAAACGACTTAACCCCCGCTACATCGGCAAAGGAGAGGATCCCTCCCTCAACAATCCCCAGCCCACCACGTTTGACCGACTGATTCAGGAACTGCACAAACGCAAGATGAAGCTGGTGCTGGATATCGTCTGTAACCACAGCAGCCCCGATACGGGTGGCATGAAAGGGCAACTGTTTGACGATGGCAAGTTAATCGCCGACTTCAACAACGATGTCAACCATTGGTATCACCACTACGGCGAAGTGACCAACTGGGAAGATGAATGGCAGGTGCAAAATTGTGAATTGGCCGGCTTGGCCACCTTCAATGAAAACAATCCTGACTATCGCAACTACATCAAATCTGCCATCAAACAATGGCTGGATCGGGGTGTGGATGCCCTGCGGGTGGATACCGTCAAGCACATGCCCATCTGGTTCTGGCAGGAGTTTAATGCCGATATTCAAACCCACAAACCGGATGTATTCATCTTTGGGGAGTGGATTTACAGCGGTCCGGAGGTGGAGGCATCGCTGCAATTTGCCAACTGTTCCGGCATGACGATCCTGGATTTTGGCCTTTGTGTGGCCATCCGAGCGGCCCTGGGGCAGGGGGCGGAGGGCGGGTTTCACGTCATTGACGACATCATCGCCAAAGACTATCGCTACAACGGGGCCACGGAGCTGATCACCTTTATCGACAACCATGATATGTGTCGCTTCCAGACCTTGAATCCGGATCCGGAGATGCTGCGGGTGGCGGTGGCGATCATCATGACCAGTCGTGGGATCCCTTGTCTTTACTACGGCACCGAGCAATACCTGCACAACGACACCGATGGCGGCAACGATCCCTACAATCGCCCCATGATGGAACACTGGGATCCCGAGTCCCCCCTTTATCGCCAAATTCGTCTGTTGTCGGGGCTACGCCGCCTCAATCCTGCCGTGTCCTTGGGCAGCCAGTGGCGCAAGTACCTGACCGACGATGTCTGGTGTTATACCCGTCGCTATCGAGATAGCCGCTGCTTTGTCGCTCTCAACCGGGGGGAGGCCACCCATCTGGAGTCTGTGGACACTGAGTTCCCCGACGGCGAGCATACCTGTATCCTTACCCACCAAAAGATTCTTGTGAAGGAAGGAGCCATTCACGGCCTAGAGTTGCCCACCCGTGGCGTCATCGTCCTCAGCCATGTGGGGGAACGGGTCAAGGGCCAAGTGATCGTACGGGCACAACTCAATGGGGTGAATACCCAGCCTGGCGAATGGATCGTGGTGATTGGGGATTGCCCGGAATTGGGCAACTGGGATATCGCCAAAGGGTACCCATTGGAATACATCAACGCCAACACCTGGTTTGGGGAGATCCCGTTCCACCAGACCGCTGGCCAGGCTATCGCCTATAAGTATGTGCTGCTGCGGGAGGGGCAATCTCCCATTCGGGAAAATGTGGTGGCCCGCCGTTGGTTGCTGGCTGCGGAGGGCATCGTCAAATGGCGGGATCAATGGGCAGGTTAACTCTGAGAGAGCCGTTTCACCTCAGCTCCAGAAAGCAAGCGATGCGCTTCTTGCAACAAAGCCGGGATCCGTTCCCGGTGGGGGCTGTGGATGAGATAGGGTTGCAAGGTTTTGGCATCCACTTTATCCGCCCGTTGCCCTGGCAGCCAACTGCCGGCATTGCCCAACAGGTTGTAACGGCCCCTGGCATAATCCACCAGGTCATAGGCCAAGACCAAATTGCGCAACAGCAGAATCAATGGGATATTCACCTGACCGGGGGTTTCGTCGTAGCGAGGCAGGCCCTGATGCCAGGTTTTGGCGTAGTGTTCCCCCACTTGATCGATTAAGGCTTGCTCCAAGCGAGTCAAGATTGGTGGCAACAGTTCATCCACCTGATCCAGCAGTTGTACTGCCCGAAGGTGCTCATCAAAATCGCTGGGTCGGGCTGCCCCAATGCTCAGGGTATGAACTTGCGGATGAGACAAGCAAAAGAGGTCGTTAAACACCATCGGACTGAGGGGATGGCACAATTGCACCAGTTTGGCAGGTGGATCGTACAACTTGCCGCCTTTGTCGGAAGGGCTAATGATGAATACCCCCATATCCTGCTGGGCAGCCGCTTCAATAGCGGGCCAGTTGGTCTGGTTGACGAAGTACCAGTGCAGGTTGACATAATCAAACCCCCCGCTCTGGATCGCCTTGATGATCACTTCTGTCGGGCCGTGGGTGGAGAAGCCAACAAAACGCACCCGCCCCTGCCGCACCAGCTGATGACAGACCTCTAGGCACCCCCTCGAACGCACACTCAGCTCCAGATCCTCCCAGGTATTCAACCCATGAATGGCCAGCAGATCCACATACTCCAGGTTGAGATAACCCATGGATTGCTCAAACTTGGCCAGGAATTGCTTCGGATCAGCACTGGGACCAATTTTGGTTTGGACAATCAGCTCTTGGCGGGGTAAATGGGGCAAAATGCGGCCCAACTGCATCTCCGAAGTGCCGTAGCCTCGCGCAGTTTCGATATGGTTAATGCCGACTTCCAAAGCCCGTCGAATCGTCGCTTCCAGGTTCTGTTGTCCTTCTGCAGGGATCCCTGACCAGGGCATATCTTGCCACTTGTACTGGTAGCGCATGCCGCCACAACTGAGCACAGGCATAGCCAACTCGGTGCGCCCAAATCTGCGATACTGCATGGTGCCTCACATGGACTAGCCCCATTTTAAGGTGGGGTTAAGTTGTCCCATCCATCGCCAGAGCCCCCATCGATTCCCGGAAGACCCCAGGAAGACGGGAAGAGAGTTGAGTTAAATTGTTCCTATGTTCCTAATCAAGTACAGATAGAGCACGGGGCTGACGGGGCTCGAACCCGCAACTTCCGCCGTGACAGGGCGGTGCTCTAACCAATTGAACTACAGCCCCAGTAGTTGCGAATATCAATTATGCAGTCCGATGAGGATAGTTGTCAATCATGGTGGTGAGTTTAACGGCCCAGGCGGCAGCACTTGTGGATACAGCCCCACAAAATGGGATCCCAACCGCAGCCATGCAACAGGTGGCGGATGTGTTGACGGAGGTGGCCCAACACCTGGATCACTTACAGTACACAACCTTGCGTTACCCCGATGGCGGTTGGCTGACGGTACGGGTGGTGGAAAAGCCTACGGAGGAGGGAGCCGAACCGATGACCCACCTGTGGATCCCAGCCTTTGGCCACATCGAAGATGCCCAGACTACACTGGCGGAACTGAGCAGCCAAGCCCCGGATCTGGAGGCTGCTCCCTTTGGGGTTCTGGAGCTGTTGTTTTTGGGCTTGGGCCTCTCCCGTGCGGATGGGATCGTTTTTTACGACCAAGCGGGGGATCGTCAGCGGGGTAAGACCGTGGCTTCCCAACCCCTGACGGAGCAAATCAACCAAGCCATTCGGGGCTCTGCACCTCCGCCCCCCTCAGTGGCCTAAAGCAAGGCGCCTTGTCGACGGGCGAACTTGCGGAACTTCTCATCCATCTGCGCGCCTCTCAGGTCAGCTTTGCGAAGATTGGTGAAACGCTTGTTTTCTTCAGCAGTGTGTTGGGCCAAGCTCACTCGCCCTGTCATGGACCAAAGCACCGAACCCGCCACCACAAAGGCGATCAAAGCGGCTCCCAAAGCATAGACCAAATTGCCCGTGGTTAGGCGGATGATTAAAAAGGCCAGGATTCCAGAGCCCAAGAGCCCCCCCAACCCGGCCATAATCCCTCCCACAGTCTTGGCAGGCCCAAACAGCCAGCTTAGGGCCTGTAACCAACTGGGTTGAGGGGTATTGAAGAGGATCCCGCGCAGATCGGCCCGCTGCAGGTTGGCCCCCGAGAAGTCTGCTCCCCGAATATCCGCCCGCCGAAAGTCCTGACCAGCCAGGTTTTGGTTGGCAAAAGATTGCCCACGCAGATCGGCCCCGGCCATAGACTGAATGCGGGGCGGGGTGGCCGGTTTGACTCGCCCGAAGCCTGTCGTGCTGTTTACCCGACCTTGGGTGAACCCAGGGGTGCTGGCTCCTAGACCCCCAGAAGGGATCCCGCCAGCAGTGGGTCGCGCGCTCGGTATGGGCTGGGAAAACCCCTCAGAACGACGTCTAGCCCAGTGACTGGAGATCATCGACGGACTCGGACTGATGCCAATCGGTTGATTGGGCAAGACAATCGGCTGAGAAACCGAGCTGCTGATCTCCTCTAGCGACATTCCCTGTAGCGCCCGCAGTACTTCCGTTGCCGTGGCAAAGCGTTGGTTCACCGCTTGTTGCAACATCCGGGTCAAAATGGCGTTGAATTCCGGGCTGAGCTGCAAACGGCCCGACCAATCCCACTGACCTGTGTCGTGGTCATAAAACTTGGCTGGCGATTCTAAAGTCATCAAATTAATGCAAGTGGCCGCCAAAGCGTAAAGATCGCTGGAGGGGCCTACCGCCTGCCCCTGCACCTGCTCCGGGGGAGAAAAGCCAAGGGAACGAATCGCTGTTACTTCCGCTGCTTGTTCATGGGATGGACCTAGCTCCTTTACCGCCCCAAAATCGATCAGCACCAGCCGTTGATCCTCTTTGCGGCGGATCAAGTTAGCGGGCTTGATATCGCGGTGAACCGTGTTGTGGCTGTGCACGTAGCTGAGGATCAGGAGCACCTCCTGCATCACCTGTCGGGCTTGCTCTTCTGAGAAAGCCCCATTGCGGTGCATTTCTTGGGAGAGGGTAATGCCCTGAACGAACTCCTGCACCAAATAAAAGTTGCCACCTTCTTGAAAGTGGGCGAACAGCTTGGGAATTTGCGAATGTTCCCCAAGACGCTCCAAGACTTGGGCTTCGCGGTTAAACAGTTCTTCTGAAAGCTTGGCAATTTGCGGTGAATTTTCCACGGGGCGTAGCTGCTTGATCACCCGCCAAGGCTTAGAGGGCATATCTTGGTCACGCACCAGGAAAGTGGAACCAAAGCCCCCTTGCCCAATCCGTTTGAAAGCCCGATAGCGATTGCGAATCAGAAGCGGATGGCCACAGGCTGCACAAGTGGAAGCCTCCGGTGGGTTTTCCGGCTGCAAACAGGCAGGATTGAGGCAGTAGCAGTTGGGCATACCAGTTCAAGGGCTACCAGCTGGCGATCTGTGCAACCGGTGCAGGGCTGAGGGGCAAAGGAAGGGAGCAAGTTGCGAGAGATACATCTAGGTTAGACCGGAAGGGAATAAATCTTGCGCAACGGCTGCGGTTAGGGTGATCTTAGCGTCTGCCTTCTTGGGATAAATCGGAGAAATCGCTTAGTTTTGCAGGGGATTGGCATGGACTGAGCACCAGTTCGAGAAGGAGTCGGTTGCTCAGAGTGCAAAAAACTTAGAATTGATACAGTCTCCCTTTGCCCCTGCCATGTTCCCATCTCTCTCCGGTGCAGACATTCGCCAAGCGTTTCTGGACTTCTATGCCCAACGGGGCCACCAGGTGTTGCCCAGTGCCTCGCTGGTGCCGGAGGATCCCACCGTGTTGTTGACGATTGCTGGGATGTTGCCCTTCAAACCGATTTTCCTGGGCCAACGGGATCCCGACTATGCACGGGCCACCACCTCCCAGAAATGTGTGCGCACCAACGATATCGAGAATGTCGGGCGGACGGCTCGCCACCACACGTTCTTCGAGATGCTGGGCAACTTTAGTTTTGGGGACTACTTCAAAAAAGAGGCGATTGCCTGGGCGTGGGAATTGGTGACGGAAGTCTTCGGCCTGCCGCCGGAGCGGCTGGTGGTGAGCGTCTTTCGGGAGGATGATGAGGCTTTTGCCCTGTGGCGAGATGAAGTGGGGATCCCGGCCCACCGCATTCAACGGATGGGGGAGGCGGATAACTTCTGGGCTGCTGGCCCGACCGGCCCCTGTGGTCCCTGTTCCGAGATTTACTACGACTTCAAGCCGGAACTGGGGGATGCCCACATTGACCTGGAGGATGATTCCCGCTTCCTGGAAATCTACAACCTGGTGTTCATGGAGCTGAACCGGGATAGCGAAGGCCACCTCACCCCCTTGGCCAAGCAAAACATCGATACCGGCCTGGGTTTGGAACGGCTGGCCCAGGTGTTGCAGGGGGTGCCCAACAACTACGAGACGGATTTGATCTTCCCGATCATTCAAACGGCTGCTGACATTGCGCAACTGGACTATTTCAAGGCCACGCCGGAGCAACAAACCTCCCTGAAGGTGATCGGGGATCATGCGCGGGCGGTGATGCACCTGATTGCCGATGGGGTGATTCCCTCCAATGTGGATCGGGGCTACGTGTTGCGGCGGTTGATCCGGCGGATCGTGCGCCACGGGCGGCTGCTGGGGATTACGGATCCCTTTACAACGGCGGTGGTGGAAACCTCGATTCAGTTGGCGGAAGCAGCCTATCCGCAGGTGCGGGAGCGGGAAACCCTGATCAAAACCGAGCTGCAACGGGAGGAGGAGCAATTTCTCAAAACCCTGGAGCGGGGGGAAAGGTTACTGTTTGAACTGTTTGCCACAGCCACTCAGTCAGCTGAGGCCGGCAAGAAGGATCGAACAACCCTGCCAAAACAAATCTCTGGCTCCGATGCGTTCAAGCTCTTCGATACCTATGGTTTTCCGTTAGAGCTAACTCAGGAAATCGCAGCAGAGCAGGGGTTCACGGTCGATCTGGCGGGGTTTGAGCAGGAAATGGAGCAGCAACGGCAACGGGCTAGGGCGGCTCATCAAACCATCGACCTCACTGCCCAGGGATCCCTGGATGCGTTGGCGGATTTCCTCAGCCAAACGGAGTTTTTGGGGTATACCCAATCCTTGGCCAAAGGGGTGGTGGAAGCCCTGTTGGTGGAGGGAGCATCGGTACCCCAGGTGGAAGCAGGGCAATCGGTTCAGATTATTTTGGATCGCACCCCCTTCTACGCCGAGTCGGGCGGTCAAATTGGCGACCGGGGTTATCTGTCTGGGGATGGACTGCTGGTGCGCATTGAGGATGTGAAGAAGCAATCCGATCTGTTTATTCATGTGGGTCGGGTGGAACGAGGCATCCTACGCGTCGGGGATCCCGTGCAAGCGCAAATTGATCTGGCCTGTCGGCGGCGGGTACAAGCCCATCACACCGCCACCCATCTGTTGCAGGCGGCCCTGAAAAAAATCGTTGATCCCTCGGTCAGTCAGGCAGGATCCCTGGTGGCCTTTGACCGGCTGCGCTTTGACTTCACCCTCTCGCGGGCCGTCACCCCTGCTGAGTTGGAGCAAATTGAGAGCCTGGTCAATACCTGGATTGCCGAAGCCCATGCTGCCCAGGTGGCAGTGATGCCCTTAGCGGAGGCCAAAGCCAGGGGGGCAGTGGCCATGTTCGGGGAAAAATACGGCGAGCAGGTGCGGGTGATCGATTTTCCGGGGGTATCGATGGAGCTGTGTGGCGGCACCCATGTCAACAACACCGCCGAAATTGGCCTGTTTAAGATCATCGCTGAAACGGGTATTGCCGCCGGGATCCGCCGGATTGAAGCAGTGGCGGGGCCAGCAGTACTGGAATACTTGAATGAGCGGGACAGTGTGGTGCGGGAACTGAGCGCCCAATTCAAGGCCAAGCCGCAGGAGATCCCAGAACGAATTGCGGCTTTGCAAACGGAGCTGAAGACCACCCAAAAGGAACTGGAGGAAACCCGCGCCAAGCTAGCCTTGCTGCAAGCAGAACGGCTCTTGGAACAGGCGATTTCCGTCGGCGGGGTGAAAATCCTGGTGGCCGAATTGGGCTGCACCGCTGCCGAAGCTCTGAAAACCGCCGCCGAGCATCTGCTCCACAAACTGGGGGAAGGAGCGGTGGTGCTGGGATCCCTGCCAGAGCCAGACAAGGTGAGCTGGGTGGCAGCCTTTAGCCCGTTGGTGCAGAAAAAAGGTCTGAAGGCTGGATCCTTTATCGGGGAGATCGCCAAGCTGACAGGCGGGGGCGGCGGTGGACGGCCCAACCTGGCTCAAGCAGGCGGGAAACAACCGGAAAAACTACCGGAAGCCCTGCAGGTCGCTCAAGAACGGTTGCAAACGGCCCTCAGTTAGGGATCGATTTTTTCTTCCGGCTCTTGTTTTTGCCGCCCCAAGACAAAGGAAGAACAATTTCAGCCATGGATACCGATAGAGTGGATAGCTTGCTCTAAGGAAGATCCAAATGAAGCTTGCCCTCTTTGCCCCAACTTCGCAGGGCCGCCAGATTGCTACTCAACTGGGATCCCTTCTGACTGGCCAACCGGTTCCGATTGCCGACAGACAGTTCGATTCCAGCTTGCCAGCTTCCATCCTCTACTGGAGCAAAGCCAATCCCAACGGGGATCCCCTACCCCAACCCTGGCAAGCCTACGCCGATCCCACCCATCCTTCCGGGCCAGGATCCCTGTCGGAAGCGGTTGCCCGTACTTGGCCCCAGGTGCAAGGGTGTCTATTTATCTTGGCTACGGGCTCAGTGGTACGATTGATTGCCCCTTTGTTGCAGAACAAACATACCGATCCGGCGGTGGTGGTGGTGGATGAAGCGGGTCGCTGGGTGATCAGCTTGTGTGGCGGGCATGTGGGCGGTGCCGATGCCTTGGCCCGGCGGGTGGCGGTCGCTCTGGGGGTAGAACCGGTGCTGACCTCGGGTTCGGAGGGATTGGGGATCCCACCTTTGGATTTGCTCGGGGATCCCTATGGGTGGCGGCGGGGGAGCGGGAATTGGACTGAAGTGGCGGCAGCCCTGAACCGGGGAGAACCTGTCCAGGTGCAGCAAACCTGTGGCACCGAGCTCTGGCGGCGGGCTTGGGCTGAGCATCAACGGCTGTTCACCCCAGCGGCAGAGGCAGTGGCCCAAATTCACATTGGCGAACGGACTCTTCCTCCCCTAGGGATCCCCAGCGTGAGCTGGCATCCGCGGGTGCTTTGGGTCGGGATTGGCTGTGAGCGGGGCACCACCCGAGCTTGGCTAGAGGGATCCCTGCGGCAGCTACTCCAGGAACAGGGGCTGGCCTGGGAAGCGATTGCGGGTTTGGCCACCTTGACGCTCAAGCAAGACGAAGCAGGGCTTCTGGAACTGGCTCAGGCTTACGATTGGCCTCTACGCTTCTTTTCGGCTGAAGAGCTAGCTGGGATCCCAGTACCGCATCCTTCCGAAACCGTTCGTCAAGCGGTGGGCACCCCCTCTGTTGCAGAAGCGGCGGCTCTACGGGTGGCAGAGTCTCAAAGCAAGCTGCGCCAGCAGTCGGTTTACGACACTGCGAATCCTGCGGCGACCCTAATCTGCCCCAAACGGGTTTATACTTCCCCGACGGAGGGAGCCTGTACCCTGGCGATTGCCCAGGCTAGCCGAGAATATTCCCCACGCTCTGGGCACCTGTGGCTGATCGGGACTGGCCCTGGTGATCTGGCCCAGCTCACCCTTGCGGCTCGTATGGCCCTCACCCAAGCGGATGCGGTGATCGGGTATCAACTCTATCTGGACTTGATCGAGCCGCTGTTGCATCCTGGCCAAATTCGGGATCCCTCCCCGATTACCCGGGAGATTCAGCGGGCGGAACGAGCCATCGCCTGGGCAGAGCAAGGGCTCAAGGTCGCCGTGATCTCTTCTGGGGATGCGGGCATTTATGGTATGGCGGGCCTGGTGTTACAGTGTTTGACCCAAAGGGGATGGGATGGGATCCAACCTTCCCTGGAGGTATTACCCGGCATCTCAGCCCTCCAGGCAGCGGCAGCCCAGTTGGGATCCCCTTTGATGCACGACTTTTGCGCCATTTCCCTATCCGATTTGCTCACCCCTTGGCCGGTGATTGAAAAGCGCCTCCAGGCAGCCGCCGCCGCCGATTTTGTGGTTGCTCTCTACAATCCGCGCTCCAAACAACGGCTGGATCCCTTGCTGAGAGCCGTTGACATTTTTTTGCAGGCCCGTTCAGCTCATACCCCAGTGGCCCTGGCCCGTAACCTTTACCGCCCCGGACAAGCGCTTCATCTCACCACGCTGGCGGAGTTGGATCCCGAGCAAGTGGACATGTTAACGCTGGTGCTGATTGGCAACTCCAATACCTTTCAATATGGTCAAAGGCTGGTTACTCCACGCGGCTACCGGTTGGGGGATCCCTGAAAGCTGATCTCAACTCGATGCTGAATGATGAGGAATCTGGGGCTCATTATCCCCCCAGGAGATGACTGAAGAAAGGTCTGTGATCAATCAATAATGATCACCTTTATCCCGCTCAGCCAAACTGTTTGATAGAGTAGTACGGCTGTGCAGCAGCAGCTGCAGCAGGGGATCGTGGCGGAATGGTAGACGCTACGGACTTAAAATCCGTTGTTCGCAAGAACGTGAGGGTTCGAGTCCCTCCGATCCCATTATTAAGAAGCTTATAAGAAGCTCATCATCTCCTTGGCCTGAGCCACTTGTGGACTGACTAAATGGGGTGTACCTCATTTCTTCTCTTTGCGAGTGGTGCGGGTCAGATTACAGTAAGGATACAAATCGAACACTGTATCGATTTAACCTTTTGCGTTGGTAAGCATCGATGGTTTATATCCACTCAGCTTCCGAACTGCTCGAATCCTATGCCCAGGGCAATCGAGACTTCAGCGGGGTCACGCTGCGCTTGGCGGAGTTAATTGGAGCCAATTTGCAAGGGATCCAATGGGTACGGGCCGATCTGGTGGGAGCAGAGCTGATCGGGGCCAATCTCAACGAAGCGAATTTAACACGGGCGGAGCTGATCGGGGCGACGCTGATCGGGGCCAATCTGCGACAGGCGGATTTGACGGATGCGGACTTGAGTGGGGCAGATCTGAGTGGGGCCATGCTGAACGAGGCGCTGTTGTCGGGGGCCAAGTTGGGCGGGGCCAAGCTGCGCATGAGCAAGCTGAATGGTGCCAATCTGGCTGGAGTCACTTTAGTGGGTGCAGATTTGATTGGGGCAGACCTGATCGGGGCCAACCTGGTAGGGGCCAAATTTGGAGGAGCGGATCTACGCGGTACTGACCTGAGCAAAGCCAATCTGCGCGGGGCAGATTTTTCAGGGGCGAAAATTACCGGAGCTAAGTTGGCACGGGCCAGCTTCGATCACTCCACAATCTTCGATGCTTCTTTTGATCCGCTGCGGGCCGGGATGTTGTGGGTCAAAGACTAGTGGCCTGGCCTATCGTGAATCTGGGCTGAGAAAAGTTGTTCTCCCCTGAGTGATTCTTCTTTATTATTTCAGATTCTGCCCAACGTTCTGTCACTTCTGTTCCATGAGGGATCCTGCTCCCCGATTGTCTTGCCGATGTCTGATAACTTTCGCTGGATCGGAGATGGAGTCGCTGCCCTAGAGGCGCAAGCCCGCCTGTGGATTGCCCAACGGGTGCAAGGGATCCCCTATGATCCACCACCGGGGCCAGCGGCCCAGCAGGTGTTGCACTGGATTGAAACGGATTTACTGCCCCGTCTGCAGCAAACCCCCCAGGAGCTGCACAACCTCTTGCACGGGCTGAATGGGGGCTATGTGCCCAGCGGTGCCTCCGGCGCACCCACACGGGGTCGGATGGAGGTTTTACCTACCGGGCGCAACTTCTACTCGGTGGATATCCGCGCCATTCCCACCCCCACCGCCTGGCAAGTGGGATCCCTGGCGGCAGAACGGGTGGTGGAGCGCTATGTGCAGGAACAGGGGGACTATCCCCGCAGCTTGGGCCTCTCGGTGTGGGGGACAGCCACCCTGCGTACCGGCGGTGAGGATTGGGCGGAAGCCTTGGCGCTGCTCGGGGTAAAACCCTGTTGGGATGGGGGGCGGGTGGTGAACTTCGAGATCCTGCCGGTCTCGGTGTTGGGGCGGCCACGGGTGGATGTTACCCTGCGCATTTCCGGTTTCTTTCGGGATGCCTTTCCCAATTTGATTGCCCTGTTTGACCGGGCTGTGCAAGCTGTAGCCGATCTGGATGAGCCGGAAACCGACAACCCTTTACGGGCTCAAGTGAAGGCTGACACCCAACACTGGCAACAGCAAGGGATCCCACCCCAACAAGCTGAGGAATGGGCGCGACTGCGGATCTTTGGCTCCAAGCCAGGGGCCTATGGGGCTGGGTTGCAGGGGTTGATCGAGGCGCAAAACTGGGAAACCGAGGCGGATCTGGCGCGGGCCTACTTGAACTGGAGCAGCTATGCTTACCGAGCCGAAGCCGAGGGACAAGCAGCTCCAGAAGCGCTACGACGGCAATTGGCCCAGTTGCAAATTGTGCTGCACAACCAAGACAACCGCGAACACGACCTGCTGGATTCTGACGATTATTATCAGTTTCAGGGGGGGATGGTGGCGGCGGTACGCACCCTTCAGGGCCGGGATCCCCAGATCTATTTCGGGGATCATGCCCGTCCCCAAAACCCGAAAATTCGTGCCCTAGCAGAAGAAATCGACCGGGTTTACCGCTCCCGTGTGGTCAACCCCAAGTGGATAGCCGGGGTGATGCGCCACGGCTACAAGGGAGCCTTTGAAATGGCGGCCACGTTGGACTATCTATTTGCCTACGATGCCACCACCCATACTGTGCCGGACTTTATGTACACGGGTTTAGCCCAAGCCTACCTCTTGGATCCCCAGGTGCAGGCTTTCTTACGGGCCCACAACCCCTGGGCGTTGCGGGATATGAGCGAGCGGCTGCTGGAGGCCCATCAACGGGGCTATTGGCAGGAGGGGGCCAGGGATCTATTGCCACAGTTGGAAACCCTGATGCTGGAGGCGGAAGCCTGGCTGGAATCCCGCTGAAGGGGATCCCTGGGCAACAAAAGTTAAGTTCTGCTAAGATTTTCTTATCTAGACCAGCTATTGAGGGATCCCAAGCCATGAGCAAAGCGGAGCTGTTGCAAGAGATCCTGGGGCCGTTGCTGGAGGACTACCGCTACTGGTTTGAGCGCTCACGTCGGTTTCTACAAGAAGAACGGCTGGAATGGCTTAGCTTGGACGAGCAGCAGTCCGTTTTGGAGCGAGTGCTGGCTGCTCAATCAGAGTTACAGGTGGCGGAAACTCTCTATCAGTTATCGGATAATGAAGTTGGCATCGACCCTGGGCTGATGGCAAAATGGCATCGCTTGCTGATGGAATGTGCCGAGCTTGGTCGTCGATTTCGCCAGATTCATCCCTCCTCCGACTCCTGATGCTCCAGATCCTCTATCTCGTCGCTTTTGCGGCCATTGCCTTTCTGGCCCTGCGCAACCTGGTTTCCAACCTCATTACCCTGGGGATGGAAGAGCGCAAGGCATCTCCCCGCCGTTCTCGCAAGCGGATCCCTCACCCGGAACTGGTGGACGAAGATGGCAACCTCACGGAAGAGCCCCTGTTGGTGATCCGCTCTGCCAATTTGGATGAGGCCCGCAATCGCTTGGAAGACCTCTATTCCGGCTCTCCCGACGAAGATTAAGCTGTTTTCTCGGGTCTGCTTTGCCAACGGGCCGCCGTTGGGCAAGGTAGGCTGGGATCGTCATGCGGGTGAGTGAGCCGAGATGGGATCCGAGTTTAATGTCGAAACGGTGCTGGAAGCGGTACTGAGCAAGCTACGGGTTCTGGCGGAAACAGGGCAAACCTTCGGCCAGCCGATCACCATTGGTGAAACGATTATCGTGCCCTACATGTCTTTGCACTTTGGCTTGGGCGGGGGTGGCGGCAACTTTGGCAAGACGGCTCCCGGCTTTCGGGGCAATGGGGGGGATCCGGCCAGCCTATTTGGAGGGGCGGGGGGCGGGGTGCGCATTGAGCCGGTCGGCTTTTTGGTCATTCGCGGAGATCGAGTAGAGCTGCTGACCACTACACAAAAGCCCAGCCAGTGGAACCAACTGAGCGAAACCCTTCTCCCCCTGGTGCAGCAGTGGTTGCAGAGCCGAGTTGAGATCCCGCAGGGATCAGAACAGGACTAGGGGATCCTTTTGTGGATCCCGTTGGATCCATGGGTCATGATCCATAGATCAGATTGGGGTGGGATCCTGGCATAGCTTGGTAGCCTTTTCCCCGACTTCCCCGACTGTAGGTTTTGAGACAGCCCAGGATTCCTCTCAGGCAGGAGCCTAGCCTGTGTGCGCTGGATCGGGTACCGCTGGAAAAAGCTGTAAGGTGAAGGGAGCAGCATCTTCACCTTTTCTTTAGGCGCAAAGGGATTTCTCATGCAAGCCATCACCTTGCTCGGCTCCACCGGCTCCATTGGCACCCAAACCTTGGATTTGGTCGCCCAGTATCCAGAGCGGTTTCGGGTTGTTGGTTTAACCAGCCATAACAACATCACCCTGTTGGCAGAGCAGGTGCGGCAGTTTCGGCCCCAAATCGTCGGTATTGGCCGGGAAGACTTGCTCCCGGAGCTACGGTCACTGTTGGACGGGATCCAGCCGCTGCCGGAGTTGGTGGCAGGATCTGAGGGGCTATGTCAAGTGGCGGCCTATCCAGAAGCAGAGCGGGTGGTGACGGGGATTGTTGGCTGTGCCGGTTTGTTACCGACCTTGGCAGCCATCCGCGCCGGGAAAGACATTGCCTTGGCCAACAAAGAAACCCTGGTTGCTGGTGGCCCGGTGGTGTTGCCGTTGGTGCAGGAGTACGGTGTCCAGCTAATCCCCGTCGATTCCGAGCATTCCGCCATTTTTCAATGTTTGCAGGGGGTGCCTGAAGGGGCGCTGCGGAGAATTTTACTCACCGCCTCGGGAGGAGCCTTTCGGGATTGGCCAGCTGAGAAATTGGATCAAGTAACCTTGGCGGATGCCCTTAAACATCCCAACTGGGTGATGGGGCGCAAGATCACCATCGACTCCGCCACCCTAATGAACAAAGGCTTGGAGGTGATCGAGGCCCATTGGCTGTTTGGTTTGGATTATGACCACATCGACATCCTCATCCACCCCCAAAGCATCATCCACTCCCTGATCGAGCTGGCGGACACCTCGGTTCTGGCCCAGTTGGGTTGGCCGGATATGCACCTGCCCATCCTCTACGGTCTCAGTTGGCCAGAACGCCTGGCTACCCCCTGGGATCCCCTCGATTTGGTCAAGCTGGGATCCCTCACCTTCAAGGCTCCCGACCACCGCAAATACCCCTGCATGAAGCTGGCTTATGCCGCCGGACGAGCCGGGGGAACCCTACCTGCCGTGTTGAATGCCGCCAACGAAGCCGTCGTGGCCCTGTTCCTGGAGGAGCGCATCCGCTTTTTGGATATCCCGCGTCTGTTGGAGCAGGTTTGCGAGCGGCATCGGGTGATCGCGGATCCCGGCCTGGAGGATATTTTGCAGGCCGATACCTGGGCGCGGCGGGAAATGACGCAACTGGCGGAGCAAATCCCGGCGCAGATTTTGGTTTAGAAGTCATTTGAGAGCAATCTGGGGATCCCTAGCATTAGCTGCGCGGGCGTATCGATTGCCGATGACAAAACCCACACACAAACCAGCGCTCCAGCTCAGCAGCAGGGGTGGGGCAACGGCAGGTGGGGCAGGGAAACCTATTTTGCTGGGTTTGCTGTTGTTTCACCACTCGCACCCAACGTTCAAAGGCGGTTTTGGCATCCCGTGGCGGCTGTTGCTCTGAAGACTTGGGTTTCGCAGTGAGGGGGTGTCCCTCTGGCTTGGGAAGGTGGGGAACACCGTAAAACTTACCGGTGAGTTCTGCATCGGGATGAGGATGGGAAGTTGGGTCGGATCCCTCGTGCCAAGCGCCGGGGCTAAAGCGGATATCATTGAGGGGAGTCTGCAGGTGGTTGTTCAATTTCTTGAGGATCAGGTGCCGTTGAAAGGCCAGATTTTGGGCCCAGGCTGGGTTTGAAGTGGCCACCTGGAGTACCTGCCGGCGCACACTCAAGGGGTAGGTTTGAGCCGCAACTACCTCTCCGACCACTTCAGGCCAGAGTTGCCGCAAGGTTTGCATGTGCTTCAGTTCTGCCCAGAAAGGATGGCTATTGAACCCTCCTAGAGCTTGATCCAAGCGTCTTAACATGGCTAGCAGCCTCCTCCAGGAGCCTCTGGATTGGCAACTGCCTTGATTCTAGATCTTGAGAATCTTGAGATCGGTTTCTTAACCGCGAATCTGCAGACGGGATCCCTGTGGGGAAGGCTGGACCTCGATGCGATGGGGAAAGGCATCCTGCAGGCTGGGGATGTGGGTGATCACCAAAATGCAGGCAAACTCGGGGGCCACGGCGTTGATGGCGGCCAAAAGCTGGGCCCGACCGGTGGCATCCTGGGATCCAAACCCCTCATCGATCAGCAGCGTCTGTAAATCGGATCCGGAGCGTTGCGTGAGCAAGCGGGAGAGGGCCAAACGAATGGCAAAGTTGATGCGGAAGGCCTCTCCGCCGGAGTAAGTTTCGTAGGGGCGGGTGCCGTGGGGATCCGCAATCAGGATATCGAGGGTATCGATCAGCTTGCTGGAGCGGCGCCCTGAGCGCTGGGTCACAAACTGCAGGTGCAGGCGGTGCTGGGTGAGGCGCGCCAGAATGTGATTGGCCTGGGCTTCCAGTTCCGGCAATACATTTTCAATGATCAAAGCAGGAATGCCATTGCGCCCATAGGCAGTGGCCAGTTCTTGATACACCTGTTGCTGACGGCGGGCCTGTTGCAGCTGTTGCTCAATGTCCAGGCGCTCCTTCTCCTGCTGGGCTACTTGTTCCAGTCGTTGTTGGGTGGCCCCCAGTTGAGAAAGTACCTGGTCGAGTTGTTGGCGGTACTCCTGAATCGCTTGGCGGATCCCTTGTAGCTGAGCTTCAGAAATGTTGGGCTGCTCTGTCAGTTGTTGATGGATCTGTTCCAGCTCTTGGGTGGCTTGGGCAAAATGTTGGCGGCTTTCCTGCAGGCGCTGTGATAGGGACTGGCTGCGGGCTTCCGCTTCTGGTAACTCCTGATGGGCCAATTCTAAGGCTTGTAGGCGGGCAGGCCACACTTGTGCTTGGGTGAGTTCTGCCTTGAGGCGCTGATGCAAGGCTCCGTCATAGCCGAGGTGGCTGAGGGCCTGCTCGATCTGAGCTAACCGTTCTGTGAGCGTTGAAGTCGGGGATCCCCTCTGTTGTAAAGTGTTCAGTTGCGTCTGTAGGGCTTCAATCTCCTTGCTCAGGCGGGGATAACGCTCCTGGGCTTTGCGTAAGTCCTGAGAACGACCCAGCGCCCAGCGCCAACGCTCCACTTCCCCCCGTTGTAGGGCATATTCGCGGTCGTCGTAGCCCAGCTGCTGCAAGGCTTGCTCAACAGCTTGCAACTGCTGGTGGGCAGCTTCTGCGTAGGACTGGTTGGCCAGGATCTGTTCTAGCTCTGTTAATTCTGCTTGCCAAGCCTCCATTTGCCGATGACGCTCCTGTTCGGCTTGCCATTGTTGCTGCAAACGCCCTTGGGCCTGTAAACGCTCATCTAGGGTTGCCAGTTCTTGGTTCAGGAGGCGAGCCTCCTCCCGCAACAGTTCAATTTCTCGGTCAGCTACCGCCAGTTGTTCGCGGATGACAAACAGTTCTCCAGCAATCTCCTCCTGGCGCTCTCGATGTTTTTTCAGCACCAGGTCTCGCAACCGGGGGCTAAGAGGGCGCGTACACAGAGGGCAGATGGAGGCAGAGGACTTCCTCCCACCAGCAGAAACGATGGCCGATTCTTGAGGCAGGGGGGATTCAGAAGCCGGTTCACCCTTGGGATCCCTTTCACTTTGCGCAACAGCACTCACCCCCGCCAGGATATGGGCGGCAGGATCCTGCCCTAGCGCCAGTGAACCCTGAAGCAGCAAACATTGCTCCTCCTCCTGTTGCCACTGTTGCTGCAGGGCCCGTTGCCGTTCTTGTAACTGCTGCACAAACAGTCGCCGTTCTTGCCCTTTTTCCAGTACCCGCTGCTGATAGAGTCGTCGCCGCTCCAGTTGTGCCAATTCGGCTTCCCCTGCGGCAAGGGCCTGTTGAATCTGCTGTTGCCGTTGCGCTTGGGTGTGTTGCGCTTGCAGCTGTTGTTTCAGCAGTTGGGCACGGGCTTGTAGGCGTTCCTGCTCATGGCGGATTTGCTCCTGAGCCTGTCGCTGTTGCTCCAGCAGGATGATGGCCTGTTGTTGGTGTGCGCTTAGAATTTGTAGACGCTCTTGAGCCGAGTGGTAGTTGTGCAGCGCGGTTTCAATGCGCTCTTGTTCGGCCAGCAGCTGGGCATCCGCTTGGGCTTGGGCTTTTCGGTTGGCCAGTTCCTGTTGCAGGCGCTGGAGGGCCTGTAGGTGGTGCTGCTGTTGCTCGGCTTGTTGGGTCTGTAACCTCTGCCGTTCTTCGCTGAGTTGGCGCTGTTGCTCAAAGAGGTGGTTGAGATGTCGGTCTTGCGCCATCAGGGTTTGATAGCGTTCGTAGCCTGCTAGAATCGACTCCCTCTGGGCCAGCAGACTTTCAAGTTCCAGCAGGTGTTGCCGCTGCGTTCGCCATTGTTGCTCGGTGTGTTGCAGGGTGGCACTGAGCTTGTGCAGGTGTTGGGTGAGTTGCTGATGGCGATCCTGTAGGGTTTGGCGACTTTTGCAACGATGTTCTAGGGTTTGCAGTTGCTGTTGTTGCTGGCTGAGGAGCTGTTGTAGGTGAGCTTGCTGGTGTTGCAACTGGGTTAGTTCCGCTTGAATTTGCTCTGCTTGGGCCTGCTGTTGGTCGAGTTTGTACAGGCGTTCTTGCAGGAGATCGGCCTTGAGTTTCGCTCCGCGCATCTGTTCTCGGCAGCGCTCTGCTAGCAGGTCGTATTGGCCTAGCTTGAGCATTTCCGCCAAGATTTGCTTGCGCTCGCCGGGGCGCTTCAGGGTAAAGGCATCCGCCTGACCTTGGCGCAGATAGGCCGAATGGATAAAAGTGTCGTAGTCGAGGCTGAGTTGACTTTGAATTGCCTGCTGGGTGGCGCGCATGCCACGCCGGGTTAGGGTCCGCCAGCGGGTTTTGGAGTTCCCTTCAAAGGTCTGAATTTGCCACTCCAGGGATCCCTGCCCGGAAAGATGACGGCTGCGCAAGATGCGATAGGTTTGTCCCCGGGAGAGGTAGATCACCTCCACGTGGGTTTCGCTCGCTCCTTTGCGAATTAAATCGCTGTCGTTGCTGGCTCGACTTTGCCCCCAAATGCCCCAGGTGAGGGCATCGAGGAGGGCAGATTTTCCCGCGCCATTGGGGCCACAAATACAGGCGGTGTGGATCCCACTCAAATCCAGAACCGCTTGAGGATAGCAAAGAAAATCTTGTAGGGTGAGGCGAACCGGGATCACTGAAGACTCTAAAGGACTCTAGTTACTTGACGGAAACAGAGAAAAAAGGATGTCCAAAAAATAGATTTGATCCATCGGGATCCAAAACCATGCTGGAACCATGCTGGGATGTAAGTCAATCCATTGTTAGGAGCTTGTGTCTAGCGTACTCAAAAGGGATCCCTTTTCGAGGCATCAGTCGGGGTTTTCTGGGGTATTTCCTCTGTTTTTTGACCGTTTTACCCTGTGCTTGGTGACCGGGAGAGGGATCCCTGCTCGGGTTCGACGGTTACCAGGGGGGGATCCGGTCGCAACAGCCGCTGACACAGTTGGCGAATGTCTTGGGGGCTGGCCTCGTCTAACCAGCGATGGAAGGCTTGGGATTCTTGAACCCGGCTCATCAGCAGGGGAGCAATTGACTCAGCACTGGGCAAGTCTGCCAGCCACTCGGCGGGAAAGCCCGTCGCCTCAGACAAATCCTGGGGATCCTGTTGTCCGGCTTGCCACAGTTGTATCAGCTGGGTGAGTTGGGTGGGGAGCTGCTCCCAGCAATGCCTGGAAGCGGCCAAAATCAGCTTCTGGGGCTGCACCTGTTGCAGCAGCGCCGCCAAGTCCGCCGGTAACCAGGGCCAGCGAGCCAGCAGCAGTTCTGGGGCCGGAGGCGGGATCCGTCCGTCGTAGCGGCTGGCCGCACTCACCGACAGGAGATCTAGCGAAGCGCTTTGTCGCCGATCCTCCACCTGTAGGGTTTTGGGGGTGAAAACCGGAACGTGCCAATCACCGGAGGGGCGCACCGCCAAGATTTTCCCCTGCCAAGGTTGATTGCCCCAGTCGCTAGCCTCCAGGTGTAGGGCAATATCCAGAGCGGGCAGCCGCCCCAAACTGTCCAGTTGTTCCCCTTCCCGCCAAAACCACAGGGTACGGGATCCCAGCGCCCCCTGCAGATGAAAGCTGAGGTGCTGGCCATTTTTCGAGGCTTTTGGATTGGAGCGGCTGGGACGGAAGTTCATCAGCGCCACTATCGGGAGGGGGTTGCCGTGCCCAAAGGGTTGCAGAAGTTGCAGTTGCTGGTATAGGTCGTCCAACTCCGCCACTGCATCCCGACCTTGGGATTCCAGCAGGGCCAGATCGATGACAATCTCGATGTTCAGAGCACGGGTGTGTTGATCCGGGCTAACCCGGGCCGCCAACTCCTGCCGCAGCGCCCATTGCAAGGCTGGTAACCGAGACAGTTCCACTTGGATCCCTGCTGCCATGGGGTGCCCCCCTCCCCCCAACAGCAGTGGGCGCACCGCCTCGATTGCCTCCACCAAACTCACCCCTGGGATGGAACGACCCGACCCATAGCCTCGCCCCACAGTTTCATCCTTGGCAATCAACACCGTCGGGCAGCCATACTGCTCCACCAACCGCCCCGCCGCAATACCCACGACCCCCTGACTCCAGCCGGATCCCGCCAGAACGATAGCTCGTTCCTGGGTTAGGTCCAGACTATCCACCTGCTGGCTGGCCGCTTGGATGACCTGCTGAGTGAGGTGTTTGCGCTCCTCGTTGGTGGCCACAAATTGCTGAACCAGCTCCTGAGCCCGCACGGGATCCCCTGTGGTCAACAGCTCTACCGCCAGGCTGGCATCCTCCAACCGCCCAATCGCATTCAGTTTGGGGGCAATGCGAAAGCCAATATCCTGGGCAGACAGATCCCGCCGAGCGTGGCTCATTTCCTGCTCTAGCAAAGCCCGTAACCCCAACCGCTGGGTATTGGCCAAAACCGGCAACCCCCGTTGCACCAAGTAGCGACACTCCCGCTGCAGCACCGCCACATCCGCCACAATCCCCACCGCCACCAAGTCCAGATGTTGCTCCACATCCGGGATCCCCAGCGCCCCATAGAGGGCTTCTGCCAGCTTGTAGGCCACCCCCACCCCCGGCAAAAAGCGCAACGGGTGTTCGACAGGCAAACGCAGCGGGTTCACCACAGCATGGGCTGCTGGCAAGGGATCCGGTAACGTATGGTGATCCGTCACGATCACATCGACTCCCTGGGATTGGGCCAGCTCAATCTCCGCTCCATTGCCCACCCCACAGTCCACCGTCAGCAGCACCTGGCAGCCTTGGGCCAAGACCTGTTCCAGCCGTGGCCGGTTCAGTCCGTGGCCTTCTCCACTGCGTAGCGGTAGGGTGAACTGCACCTGAAACCCCAGCGGTTGTAGGGCCGAGAGCAAAAGGGTAGTGCTGGTTACACCATCACAATCAAAATCTCCCCAAATCCAGATCTTTTCCCCCAACTCCAGCGCCCGTAAAAGCCGCTGCACCGCCCGTTCCAGATCTGGCAGGGATCCCGCCGGTGTGGGGGTATAGTGCTCAGGGTATAAGAAAGCCTGAACGTCTTCTCGGGTATGCAACCCCCGCAGAGCCAGCAACTTGGCGGCATATTTTCCATATTCGCGGCTCAACTCCAGGTTGAACTGAGGGGGAGTGGGCAGCAGATCCCAGCGATATTGCATGAAGGGGAGGAAAGGAAACTTTCAGGAGCCTATCAAAAACTACTCTGCCATGAGATGAAGCACCCTCAAGAGCCAGGCAGCAGGTCAGGGAGAGCCGGGATAATGAGCAGCAGAGGCCAAAATGAAACCTATCGAGCCAGCAGAACAGAGTCCTATACACGGGGATCCCAGAAGCGAACGGGAAAAAATGTTGGCAGGGGAGCTTTACATGAATTTTGGCTGTGTCATTCTCGATTGTGCCTGGGTCGAGATTGGCAATAACGTTCTCTGCGCCCCCTATGTACAGATCTACGCAGGGAAGATCACCTGCAGAATCTGCTCGGCAGGGATCGAATCGATCACCCCATCAGGGGCAGTGACTGCCCGAAACGGCCCTTCTGAGGGCAATAGGCGCGTCGGATCGGTAGGGCCAAACAAAGCCACCAAGGGGGTTTGAGTCGCTACCGCCAAGTGCATCGGGGCACTATCGGTACACAACAGCAACGTTGCTCCGGCGATCAAGGCCGCCAGTTGTCCCAATTGAGCAGGTCGACTGACCGACAAATCCGGCAGTTGCGATAAGAAACCCTCCGCCAGCTTTTCATCCTCCGGCCCCAACACCAGCACCAAGGGCAATTCGGGTCGTTTTTCCCGGAACCCCTTGATCACCTTTACCCAGTTGGCAGGGGGGTACACCTTCAGGATCCCTTTTTGTAAGGACAGTTGGCTGGCTCCGGGGTGCAGCAGCACGTAATCCTTGGCTGGATCCCCCAAGAGGCGTTTCCGTTCTTGTTCTGCCCATTCCAAGTGGGTCTTTTTCAGACGAATTTGCGGGATCCCAGCCTTGGAGAAAATGCCGAACCCCTGCAACAAATCGTGGTACATGTCCGCTGCGTACTGGGCCGGTTTGAGCGGCACCGGGTCGGTGAGCCAAGGCCGTCCGGGAGGGGCATAGCCAACCCGCTTGGGGATCCCGGTCAACCAGAGCAGAAGTTTTGCGCCGATGCCCTTTCCCAAGCTGAGCACCGCATCGTACTGACGTTCCCGAATTCGCCCGAGCAAATCGCTGAGATCCCCTAGGGAGAGCTGTTCCTTGAAGGGGAACGTGAGCACCTTATTCACGGAGGGACACACCTCATAGGCAGAAACAGCCCGTGGCTCCACCATCACCTCAATCTCGGCTTCTGGGTAGCGTTGCCGCAAGCTTGCTAGGGTGGGGAAAAAGAGAATCTGGTCGCCAATCCCTCCAGGGACAAGGGCAAGGATCCGTTGTGCCAAACTGCCGCGAACTTGTAGAGAAGCAACCTGCATAGATCATCCTAAATAGATGGCCACATCCAGCCGGTGGGATCCCTAACCAGGGATATACCGCGTTAACTCTATCTCAGATTCGGATCGGGATGGGATCCAATTGATCCACCCAGAAGATAAGCTACGAAAGAACAATCTGAAGTCAAACCCCGCATGGCCAGTGCCGGTACAGAGTATAGGCAGGATCGCATCCTTGATTGTATGGGGCAGCAACCTCCCCGAGAGGGAGAGCCATGACGGATGAACCCATCCCGCTGCTGGATTTAACCCTGCAATACCGCTTCTTAGCTGTTGAGATTCAGCCCCAGGTGGAAGCGCTGCTGGCCTCTGGGCAATACATCGGTGGGGCGGCTGTGCGGCACTTTGAGGAGCTGTTTTCCCACTTTTTGGGGGGCGGGGAGCTGGAGACCATCGGCTGCAATTCGGGAACGGATGCTTTGGTGCTAGCCTTGCGAGCCCTTGGGATCCAACCCGGGGATGAGGTGATCACCAGCGCTTTTAGTTTTTTTGCCTCTGCGGAAGCCATCGATCTGGTCGGGGCACGCCCCGTTTTTGTGGATGTGGATCCCTATACGTTTAATCTCGATCCGGCTCTCCTGGAAGCCCAAATTTCCCCCCACACCAAGGCGGTTATCCCGGTGCATCTGTTTGGTCAAGCGGCCAATATGACCGAGATTCTGACGATTGCCCGACGACATGGATTGGCGGTGATCGAAGATTGTGCCCAGGCGGTTGGAGCCTGCTGGGGAGGCAAGCCTGTGGGCACTTGGGGGGATGTGGGCTGTTTCAGCTTTTTCCCCACCAAAAATCTGGGGGCTGCCGGGGATGGAGGGGCAGTGGTCACCCGCAGTCCGGACTTGGCGCGCCAAATACGCATCCTTAAGGAACACGGCCAAGCCCGTCAATACCAACATGATCAGATCGGCATCAACAGCCGCCTCGATGCGCTGCAAGCGGTGATTTTGTCAGTTAAGTTGCCCCATTTGCGGGAATGGAACTGGCGCCGACAGGGGATCGCGGAGGTTTACCATCGCCTGTTGCAAGGGATCCCTAGCTTGATCCTGCCCAGGGTAGCAGCGGGAGGAAGCTCCGTCTGGCATCAATATACGGTGCGGGTTGCCGGGGCTGACCCGACGGATCCCCATCGTCGGGATTCTTTACAACAGCACCTGAAAGATCGGGGAATTGGCAGCCGCATTTACTACCCCATCCCATTACATCGACAACCGGTATACCAAAAACTGGGGTACAAGCCTGGGGATTTGCCCCATGCCGAAACCTGTGCCGCTCAGGTTCTCTCTCTGCCTTGTTTTCCCGAACTGACTCTACGGCAGCAAGAACGGGTGGCGAAGGCCATTGCTGAGATAATTAGTGAAGAAATCCGTGCGTGATTATTCATCAGATGTAAATAAATAACAGATATAACGCTTAGGTAATTGCTGTGTTGACCAAAGTGTTTCGGTTCTTGTCTCAGTTGGGGTTGAGCCTTACTCCCTCCTCACTCCAGTCGAGATCCAAGCCTAAATTTCGCTTTCCTCGCCGTTTCCGCTCCACTCGAATTGGACGGCGGTTTATTGGGATCACCCTGTTAGTTAGCATTGCTGCTTTCAATACGGGCAATAATCCCCTTTATTTGTTGCTGGGGATGTTGCTTAGCTTAATCTTAATCAGCGGGATGATCTGCGATGCCACCCTCAAAGATTTGGACGTTTCTCGGCAGTTACCTAGCCGAATTTTTGCCGGTCAGCCTGTCTTGGTGGGCCTTACGCTAACCAATCGCAAACGGCGCCTGCCCAGTTTTTCTTTGCAAGTGAGCGAACGCATTGAGGGTCTCAAGCGGGAAGACTGGCCTTCTAGCTACATCTTGCGGGCTGATGCCCAAGCCAGTGTGAATACCTTTTATCGGCATATCTTTCCTCAGCGGGGGGTGTGGCAGTTACAGGGCTTTGAGATTGCCAGCAGCTTTCCGTTTGAATTATTCCGCAAGACTGTTGAGATTGCGGATCCCCAGCCCGTGATCGTATTTCCTCAGCCAGCTCCTGTTCAGGGGTTGAGAGTGTTGGATTTTCTCAGCGGTGGCAGCCAATTGCGCCCACAACCGGGTCAAGAGGGGGACTACCTTAGCTTGCGGCAATATCGCCCTCAGGAGGATGTTCGCTCTATCCATTGGAAGATCTCCGCCAAACGGGATCAGCTGATCGCGCGGGAATTCGAACGACCGCGTTCCCAGGCAATCACCCTCTGTTTCGAAAATCGCTGGCAACCTCAAGGAGAAACTCCCGAGGCTCATCGAAACCAGTTAGAACGGGCTGTAGAGCGTTGTGCCGGGATCCTCTCCTATCTGATCCAGGAAGGGCATCCAGTTGCGTTGGTAACCTTGCAAGAGCGGACTCGCTTTGGAGCAGATTTGGCCCATCAGGATCACCTTTTGGCCGTGTTGGCACAACTCACTTTTGTCGGGGATCCCCAACTGAAAGCAGGGACTAATTCTGAGGCTGTGTTTAGCCTGACCGCCCATGATCGCTGTTTATTGATGGCCCATCGGATTGCAGGTGGAGATGCTATACCAGCTCATTTGATTCCGACGGGATCCCTGTTGCAATTTATCCCCATCGATACAGAATAGACTTCCTTAACCCTCCAACTTTTGGCGTAATTCTGGAATCGCTCTGCGCATCTGACGGTAGCCTTCCCGAATAATCGGATCCGCCTCATGGAAATCAAAAATACCGTATTGGCTGAGCTTGGGTTGTAAAAGCAAATCCGGTGGATACTGGGCTAAAATGCTGCGGGTAATGCTCTGCTCCATGACGTTAAGGGTTGTACCAATCACATCAAAAATATTGGGGCCGGCAGGTTCATCCGGAATCCACTGGCTAATTTTTTCTTGGATCCCTTCTTGCAAGGATTGGTAGCGTTTGCGAATGCGGGTGATGAAGTTGGTTTCTTCTTCAATCACTTCCCCTGCGGCATTAAGCCGTTGACGGCGCTGAAAAGTTTCTTCCACCTCCGTTTCTTCGAGCTGAGGCTCTAAATCAGCGGGATCCACGTGATTGAGGTTCACCGCAATTACAATATCCGCTCCCATCTCTCGTACCACCTGGACCGGCACCGGGTTGACAATTCCCCCATCCCCTAGGTAGCACCCTTCATGTTGAAAGGGGGTGAAGATTCCCGGAATAGAAATACTGGCCCGCACAGCGTCTGCCATTTTCCCAGAGCGCAAGAGCACTTCTTTCCCTGTGATCAGATCGGTTGCAACACAACAAAATGGGATCCCGGCTTCTTCAATGCACAGTTCTTGCAGATGTTCTGTGAGCAGATCATAAATCTTGTTGCCATCCAAAAGCCCACAGGTGGGGAATACCACATCAAACAAGGATAAGATCATCTTCCAGTTCAGATCCCGCACAAATTCTTCTAGTTCATCCAATTCCCCTGCCGCATAAATGGCCCCCACAAAAGCACCAATACTGGCTCCGGCAATATAGTCAATCGGGATCCCAGCCCGTTCTAGTGCCCGAATTACCCCAATATGTGCCCATCCCCTCGCTCCGCCGCTGCCCAGCGCCAATCCGATTTTCTTGCTCATGGTTGCCTATTTAGAAAAGAATCCCGTTTTGGAGAAGCACGTTTTAATTTCTTGACACTTCTTGACTCTAGAACTCTAAGCTATTTTTCATCCTGAATGAGAAAGGTCAAGTACCCGCTCTCTCTCGCAAAGATTCAGGTAAATAGTTGCGTTCTCCCAACACTTCCAGAAGAGGGCCGTAGCGATCAAACTTAATGACACTAACAGAAGCAGCCAGAACTTCAATCCGATCTCGATAGCGGCCCAGATCAATACCCAGTAGGCTACATAGAATAACCCGAATCGTCGCTTTGTGGGAAACAATCAACACGTTGCCATCGGTAAATTTTTCCTCGATCTCGGCCACCACTGGCATGGCGCGGTTAGCAATTTGTACAGCGGTTTCGCCGCCTGTGGGCGGGTTCCAAGCAGGCTCGGTCATCCAACGCAGATAGTCTTCGGTGTAGGAGTCTCGCACCTCTGGGTGGGTTTTGCCTTCCCATTCACCGTAGTGGATCTCCCGCAGTCCCTCCCGGATTTGCATCTCTAAGCCTGTCTTTTCTGCCAGCGGTCGGAGGGTAGCTAGGGTGCGCTTCATCGGGCTGACGTAAAGGGCTTGCCAAGGGATCCCGGCATAGGCTGTGGCAAAGGCTACCGCCATCTGCTCCCCTTCTGGAGTCAGGTCGGGATCCAAAGCCCCACAAAACCCACCAGAACGGCTGTAGGGGGTTTCACCATGTCTAAGGAGATAGAGTCTCAGGCTCATGAGTATGCTCCGCTGTGGATCCCAGTTGAACTTCGTCACCTTAACCCGCTAACCTTAAAATCTACTTATCCCCAATCGGGACGGTGATTGGTGGTGGGGATGTAAATCCGGCTGCCCGCCCACTGCAATTTTTCCCGTAAGGTTCGAAAGTAGGAGAGATTGTTTTCTAGGATTATTAGCTTGGCTGCTGTGGGAGCCCGTTGAATTTCCACCCATTGACCGGGGTTGACCGACTGCGCTAATACCCCATCCGTCCATAAGCGGGCCAATCCTTCCGCATCCGAAAGCGGCCAAATTTCCACCTTGGCCGAGCCACCGATCACAATCGGACGACTGGATAAGCTCAAGGGACAGATGGGGGTGATGGTGATCACCTCCAGAGCAGGATCAATAATCGGGCCATTGGCAGCCAGCGTATAGGAGGTGGATCCCGTGGGTGTAGCGACCAGTACCCCATCCCCGTGGTACTGATCCAAAATTTCGCCATTCACCTCAATTTCCATAATCGCGGCGGGCAACCGTTCCCGGTTAATCGGCTTGAGGCACATTTCATTGAGGGCGTAGTACACCTCACTGACCGGGCGGCCCTGTTTCCCTTCACCGCGAGTCGGTAGGGGATCCCCTTGCCCCAGTTGGGGTTGTTCTAGGATTTGGGCTTGCAACATCATGCGGGGCTGCACAATAAAATCTCCGGCTTGGATGCGATCCCAGGGATCCTGCCGCAACACCTGTTCCGACTGAGCCAAAAAGCCCAACCTACCCCCGGATTTAATTGGCAAAATCGGGATCCCATGCGGGGCTAAAAAACGAGCTGCCGCCAATACAGAACCGTCTCCCCCCAGCACCACCGCCAAATCGATGGGTTCGGAAGTGGCCTCCAGAAACACCGGGTAAGGATTGTGGTGCAAACCGGTCGGAGCTGTTAACACCGTCACCCCACGATGGCGCAACTGTTCGGCACACACCTGACAAGCGGCTTTGCTCTCCCGATCCCCTTCTTTATAGGCAATCACCACCAAACCCAAATCCATGGCTCACCTCGTGCTGGGATCCCTAGCAGTCAGAATCGATCATCCCCTCCCCGCTCCCCGATGGCCACCGTGACCGGCAAATCCCCCTCAGCTCAACAGAAAACCGCCAACCGAGTAGTGAGGGCGATCACGGTAACACCCCCCGTCCCGTCACCCTCGATAACCCAGCATCCTTCTATAACTTAGATGTCGGTTCAGGATCCCTGAGTTCAGCCACCAGAATGGGCAAGACAGCCCCAGTAATTCGGTTTATTGTATGAACATCCTCACCCAAACTGCCCCTCCTAAAACGTCCAAAGCCATGACCTCAGAGCTGACCAACCGCATTTTGGGCGATCGCTATCTACTGCAACAGGAGATTGGCGGCGGTGGCATGGGATCCGTCTTTCGGGCCCTAGACTTGCAAAACAACCGGCAAGAAGTTGCTATCAAAGTGTTGTATGCCCCGATGATGGTGGGTCGAGGGGATTCTCAAACCGATTTGCGCCGTCGGTTTGCTGAAGAGATTCGCGTCAGCTCTCTACTTGGGCAACACCCGCGCATCATCAAAGTTTTGGATCATGGGCAGCAAGGTGAGCAAGCCTATTTGGTCATGGAGTACCTGAAAGGTCAGGATCTGGCTAAATGGATCCGATCCAAAGGCGCCTTACCCGTTCGACAAGCCATTCGCTTGGCCCTGCAAGCTTGTGAAGGTTTGTACTATGCCCACACCTTTCAAGCCAAGTTAGATGATCGTGAAATTCGTGGGGTTATCCACCGCGACATTAAGCCCAGCAACCTCTTCATCGAGCAAATTCTCCAAAACGGCAAACCCACCACCCAACTCAAAATCCTCGACTTTGGCGTGGCCAAGACTCTAGCGGATCAAACCCTCAGCCTCGGTACCCAGAAAGGAGGCGGGTTTATTGGGACTGCCCGGTATGCTTCTCCAGAGCAAATGCGGGGTAAATCTTTGGATGCCCGCTCTGATATCTACTCCTTTGGGGTGGTGCTCTATGAAATGCTCACTGGCTCGATGCCCTTCCAACTGGAGACCGACTCTCTGCACAGTTGGATCCACGCCCATTGCTATGAAACCCCGATAGACATCAATCCAGATACGACCTCTCAGCCGATCCCACCTCGTTTGGCAGAGGTGGTGATGGACTGCCTGAAGAAAAACCCCGATGAACGACCCCAAACTATGCGGGAGCTAGGGGAACGATTGCTGCAAGCCTACGACCTGACAGTCGCTACCCAAGTTTCTCCAAGCCAGGCCAGCACAGAAATACTTCCCACGGGGTCAACTGCTCCCCCTGGACAAGCGACCACAATACCTTCTCCCTCCAACGGCCCTAAACTACCACTCCGAACTCTCGGAAATACAGGCTCTGCTGCGGGGGGGTTTGAAGATATCCGCGATCAGGATCTGGAGCTCATTGAGGACGAACCGGTTTTCTCTCCCCCTACGGGGCCAGGGATCCCTTATTACATCACCGATCGAGAACCCATTCTCTCGGATCCCCCTGTAAAGTCGTTGCCGGAAACTGAAGCCCTCGCATCTCAACCCAAGGGGCAACCCAAATCAGGAGAATCAACCATCATCCCAGCAGATAGTGCTGCTGTCCAAGTTCCTCCACCCCCAGCCCCGCCCCCACCAGAAACACCGCCCATCTCCGATACCCCTCGCACCCACCCGCTGCGGGCGCCACAAGCAAAGACGGTATTGCAACAGTCCTCCGCCAACGGTCTGAAGTGGATCTTGGCAGGGGGATCCCTGGGTGTTGTCGCTCTGTTGGCGGCCTTTTTCCTCTGGCCACGCCCTACCGTCATTGATATCGAGGATGAACCCGAACCTACCCCGACTCCAGTTGTCACCCCCTCTCCCACTCCAACACCTGAAGTCATCCCAACCCCCACACCGGAAGTAACCTTAACCCCTACGCCAGAACCTACTCCCGAAATTACGCCGACCCCCACTCCACCCCCTACACCTACTCCACCGCCCCCGACTCCCGCTCCGACGCCGACCCCAACACCCTTGGCAGAGTATTATCAGCGCCTGGATCAGTTGGCAAACGAAGCGGTGACCAACCGCAATTGTCAGCCTGCTCTGGATTTCATTCAGCGGATTTTGCAGGATTACCCGGATCAACAAGCTCGATTGGAAGAGTATCGCCAGCAACTTGTGCCTCGCTGTACCCCAACTCCACCGCCAGTCCCTACCCCAACGCCTACCCCTGTCGTAGCAACACCTACTCCAACACCCCCACCGACCCCGACCCCCACGCCCACCCCGACCCCCACTCCGGCGCCCCCTCAACCCACCTCAACGCTGACTCCGGCTCCCCCAACACCTCCACCCACCCCTATCCCCACATTTACCCCTCTTCTTCCCCCCACTCCTCCCCCGACTCCAACGCCCGCTCCCCCACCGGTCATCACACCTACCCCTGCAACGCCTACACCTGTAGTCGAGCTTGCCCTGAGTGGTCAGTGGGTTTACGAGGGAGGATCTTTTGCCTGGCAGGGATCCACCTGTCGAGTCAATTCCGCAAGCGGGGTACGAGAAACGGTTTCCATCAGCCACAATGGAGACCAAATCAGCATTGCTTCTCCCAGTTTTCGAGAGCGCAGTGGCCAGTTCAGTAACAACCAATTTTCTGTCAGTGGCAGAGCCGGTGGAGCTGGCACCCCGAACGTTACCTGGAGTGGTACCGTCAGCCCAGATGGGCGCTCCATTCGCGGCACAGCCACCTGTGGTAGCGCAAGTTTTCCGATTACCCTAACTCGTCAGGGCTAGAACATCTGTGGCGTTCAGTTCCTGAGGCTTGGGAACCAATAGTCACTGATTCGCCTGACTTCCCAGTGCTCTGACCAGATGGCAGCAGGCTCCAATAAAAAGGCCCAGGATTGAGTAGGGATCCCGGGCTTTTCTATGTTGATTGTTTGTTTTCCAGGAGATCCCGTTATTGAGAGGGATCCAGGGCGGGGTCAAATACCGATGCCGCCCCCTCGATCACCACCACCGCCAGCTTCACTGGGAGGTTTCTGCTGCTGTTGAGGGCGAGGAGGAGGAGCTGCAAACGTTTCACTGACAACCTGAAGGGTGAAGGCACCCCGTCCTGGGCTACCCGGGCCAGCTGTTGGGGAAGCATTCTGAGCCCAGTAGCTTTGTACTTGTACCAAATAGCATCGGTCTTGACGGACAGGAATGGTCAGCTCAGAGATGGTGAAGTTGCCGGGAGCGGCATCATCATTCACAAAAATGAGATCCCGATCCAAGGTGCGGTTGCTGTCAAAGCCCCCAATTTGCAACAACGGATCAAAGACAGGGCTGGTGAGGCGAATCGTTACCCCAGTTACATTGGCAGCGGAAGGGAAGTAGAGGAAAGCATCAGAAAAGAAGGTGAACGTACCCGCCGGGGGAGGATTTGTCCGCGCATTTTGCAAATTGCCAGCACCATCAAAGTAGAACTCCAGCAGGCTGTTTGGCCCAAGAGTTCCACTGCGGCTATCCCCCTGCCGTTGCAAGCCAATAGAGGCGAAAAGCTGCGGGTTAAAGGCTTGTTGGCAAACATTAACCAAGGGCGGTGGAACCGTACCCCCTCCTCCTCCTCCACAGCCGGCCAAAACCAACGTCGAAGCCAAAAGACCGGAGAAGAGCTGGCGTCCCTTTTGCGTCAGGGATCCCGGGTGTCCCCCAGAAACTTTAGATGTTGACATAAGCACTCCTCCAGATATTTGGCATTGGATGATTTGCATCTCCAGAGTACGACGAACTTAGGGCTGTACGACAAGCATGAAGATCATTGACAATTTTCACCAGAACCCTCATTTTTCTGACCCCAGAGAGTCTAGTTTTTGACTGTGGAAGGTTTGGCGAATGTACCGGCGGGAGAGGTGGCGATGGCGAGGAGGAATTTTTTTTTCGCTGCCATCTCTAGGCTCTTGACGGGCCGGTATAGATCCTCCTTCCCCCTGTTGTAGTTCCTGAACTTCTTGTAACAGTTCCAGATAAAGTGAATGCCGTTCCCATTCCGGATACCGAACCCTGCAGCCCGGTTCTTGATCGTGCAAACAATCTCGAAACTGGCAGTGACCTAAGCGATCCCGTACCTCCGGGAAACACTGAATCAGTTGCACAGGATGAACTAGCGGGATCCCTTCTAGGGCATTAAAGCCTGGAGAATCGGCGATCCAACCGCCCTCTGGCAGCGGAAACAGCTCCACATGACGGGTGGTGTGCCGACCCTGACGCAACCGCCCAGAAACGGCCTGGGTAGCCAACTGAGCATCTGGCAATATCCGATTGAGCAAACTGGATTTTCCCACTCCCGAAGGGCCTGTCACCACTGAAATTTGCTGCCGACACCGCTCCAGTAGTGCCGGGATCCCCAAGCCTGTGCGAACACTGACTAGCAAGGGAGCGTATCCCCAACTCTGCACCCGATTCATCCAAGACACAGCCACAGCCGGATCCACACAATCGGCTTTGTTCAGAATCACCTGCACTCGTAACTGGCTAGCTTCTGCCTGCACCAGCAAACGATTGAGCAAATGGGGATCTGGGGCAGGCTCTGCTAGAGCCATTACCACCAAGGTTTGGGTCAAATTGGCAATAGCCGGTCGATGCAGCTGAGTCCGTCGCGGTAGGATCCCTTCGATGACCCCCTGTTCTGGCCAGAGATCCCCAACCCCAGGGGAAAGGCTTACCTCCACCCAGTCTCCCACCATCACCTGTTGCCTGGTTTTTTTTAACTTGGCCCGACGGGTACAGAGAATCTCGGCTGGAGTTGATTTTTCATCAGGGGCGGGAAGGTCTAAATGGGAGTCTGCAGCCACTAAAGCAGGATCAAGCCGTACTCGATAAAAATTGGCTTGTACCGCTCGCACCCAACCGATGTAGGTGCCGGGAACATCACCCTTTGACGAAACAGGTGTTTGCAGGTTCATACAGACTCAGGGGTGCCTCGACGGACCCAGAGAATGTAATGCCCTTCTGGCGCTGCCTGTTGCTTCTCAATCTGATGTCCAGCCATGGCTAAGCTATTGGGCACCTGCTCTAGAGGTTCCCCAGCATCCAGCCAGAGTTCCAGCAGATCTCCTGGAGCCATCCGTTCCAGCCGCAACTTGGCCCGCACATAGTTTAGGGGACAAGGGATCCCGCGTTGATCGAGAACAGACTTGATTACTGGGGAAGAGCCAGTGGAAAAACCGATCTCTGACGTCATTCCTCTTCACGCTCCCGGTTACCGGGCATTTGGGCAAGTCCTCGCAGCAAACCCCCCAAGAAACCATCCCGTTTGTTGATCCGTTCTCCGTGTAATTCCGCTAAGCGCATCAGCAGTTCTCGCTCTTCGGCGCTAATGCGAGTCGGGATCTCCACCACAAGGGTGAGCTGGTGATCCCCACGGGCTACCGAGTTGCCAATACGAGGCACTCCCTTACCCTCCAGGGTCAGCACGGTACCAGGTTGGGATCCGGCGGGAATCGTCAGCTCCACTTCCTCCTCCAGACCTGCCTTTGAGTCCACGGTGGGCACCGAGACTTTTGCCCCCAAAATGGCTTGCAAATAGCTCACACGCACTTCCGACAAAATGGTTAGACCATCCCGCTGGAAGTCGGGATCTGCCTCCACAAACAGGTAGACGTACAGATCCCCAGGTGGGCCACCGCGACGACCGGCATCCCCTTCTCCAGACACCCGCAAGCGGGTACCACTATCCACCCCCGCCGGGATATTAATGCGCAATTTCTTGGTGGTTTGGGCTAAGCCTTCGCCGTTGCAGTGGTAGCAAACCTCCTCCACAACTTGGCCAGAACCGGAACAGGTGGGGCAAACGGACACTTGGGTAAAGCTCCCAAACGGAGTGCGAGTTGCCCGCCGCACTTGCCCACTTCCCCCACAGGTTGGACAGGTTTTCACATCGGTACCCGGTTTTGCCCCACTGCCCCCACACACAGTACAAGTTTCCAGGTGGCTGATGCGAATTTGCTTTTCTCCCCCGAAGATCGCCTCCAGAAACTCCAATTTCAGGTCAAAGCGCAGATCATCTCCTCGCACCGGGCCATTGCGACTACGGGTATAACCCGTGCCCGCCCCAGCGAAGTTGGTGAAAAAGCTCTCGAAGATATCGGCAAAGCCCCCCATGCCGGGAAAATCCTGGAAGCCACCCGCTGCAGCCGCAGCTCCTCCCAAGCCCGCCTCCCCGAAGCGGTCATAACGGGCTTTCATTTCGTTGTCGGAGAGCACTTCATAGGCGCGGTTGATCTCCTTGAAGCGATCCTCAGCACCGGGCTCCTTGTTGACATCGGGGTGATACTTACGAGCCAACCGTCGATAAGCTCGCTTGATATCTTCTTTGGAGCTATCACGGCTAACCCCCAAAATTTCGTAGTAGTCACGAGCCATAGAAGCGCTTCAGAGGGATAAAGATCAAATACGATCAACAACGCAACCTGGCAGGCGGTGCAACAGCCCTCTTGCCGGAACAAGCCCGCAAGCGATGGAACAGGGGCGCATCTTCCCCTGAAGATAGACTTCAGCGAGTGCCATAGATCTCGCTACCCATCTCCAGGAGGACGACCCGCAGATCTTCCATTGCATTCCGTAAAGTTGCTAAATCTACGTTATCATCTGCCAGCAATGCCCTCAATGTGCCCGCCATGTAGGCTCCCCGCTCCAGCCGGGCTTCACTGAGTCGGTTACCATGTTCTTCCAAGGTTTTGTCGTAGTTGTAGAGTAGGGCATCGGATTGGTTGCGGGCTTCTACCACCTGTTGTCGGCGTCGGTCCTCTTCGGCATAAGCGTCAGCTTCCCGGCGCATCCGCTCGATCTCGGTGCTGCTCAAGCCACCATTGTTGGTGATCTTGACACTCTGCTCAATGCCAGTACCTTTTTCGCGGGCAGACACTTTCAAAATCCCGTTTGCATCGATATCAAAAGACACCTCGATCTGGGGTACCCCGCGAGGAGCAGGCGGGATCCCGGTCAGTTGAAAGCGCCCCAGGGTTTTGTTGTCTCGGGCCATGGCTCGCTCCCCTTGCAAAACATGGATCTCCACCACACTTTGGGCATCCGTAGCTGTGGAGAAAATTTGGGTCTTGCTGGTGGGTACAGTGGTGTTGCGGTCGATGATACGGGTAAAAACCCCTCCCAAGGTTTCCACCCCAATGGAGAGGGGAATCACGTCTAGCAAGAGCAGATCTTTGACTTCTCCACCCATCACCCCTGCCTGGATAGCGGCTCCGAGGGCGACTGCCTCATCGGGGTTAACCGAGCGATCGGGGGTTTTGCCTTTGAAAATCTGCTTGATCTTTTCTTGAATGGCAGGAATGCGGGTGGATCCCCCCACCAACAAAACTTTATCGATGCTTTCTGCAGAAATTCCAGCATCTTTGAGGGCTTGCTCGGTTGGCTCTACGGTTGCTTCCACCAGATCCCGCACCAATTCCTCAAATTTGCCTCGGGTCAACTCCACTTCCAAGTGCTTGGGGCCAGAGTCGTCGGCGGTGATAAAAGGCAAGTTGATGGAGGTGGCTTGGGTGCTGGAGAGTTCAATCTTGGCTTTCTCGGCAGCTTCCCGCATCCGTTGTAGGGCCATGCGATCTTGCGAGAGGTCGATCCCCTCCATGTTCATGAATTCGCGGGTGAGCCAATCGACAATTTTTTGGTCGAAATCATCGCCCCCCAGGTGGTTGTTGCCGGCAGTTGCCCGTACCTCGAATACGCCACTGCCCAGTTGCAAGACAGAGACATCGAAGGTGCCCCCCCCGAGGTCAAAAACCAAAATACACAGATCCTGATCCTGCTTGTCTAACCCATAAGCTAAAGCAGCAGCCGTCGGCTCATTGATGATGCGCAGCACCTCCAACCCGGCAATGGTACCGGCATCTTTGGTGGCCTGTCGCTGAGCATCGGTAAAGTAGGCAGGAACGGTGATCACCGCTTGGGTGACGGGTTCTCCCAGATAGGCTTCGGCATCCGCCTTCAGCTTTTGCAGAATCATGGCGGAGATCTCCTGCGGCGTGTAGGCCCGATCTTGGATGGCCACTTCCACCATGTTGTCGCGACCGGGGATCACCTTATAGGGAACCCGCAGACGCTCTGCTTCGGTTTCAGCAAAGGTGCGCCCAATAAAGCGTTTGACGCTGAACACGGTGTTTTCGGCATTGGTGACGGCCTGCCGCTTGGCCAATTGCCCCACCAGTCGCGCATTATTTTTGGCAAATCCGACGATACTGGGGGTTGTGCGACCTCCTTCGGCATTGGTAATCACGACAGGTTGTCCGCCCTCCAAGACCGCCACACAGCTGTTGGTGGTGCCTAGGTCGATCCCGATGACTTTGCCCATAGTCCCCTGTCCCAGTGCGTCAAGTTTCAGCCCAAGCGCGTGATTTTACGGAGCCTAGAACCATTCTGCCCAAAAAGCAGTGGAAACCTTCAGACAATACTCTCACTTCACGTAGCCCCACTGTAGCGCCTTTGAAGCCAATGAGACTCTGCATTCGTCAGGGTTATGTATGCTCTTCCTTCAATCCGCTACAGAGTGCAGTGGTGCCCGAGGCCCCACACAGAGGACGCTGCCAAGTCTTAGGGATCGATCCAGTCCAGATGAGTTGACGGTCAGAAAATCGCCCAGTTAGCTTTCTGGGGAAGGACTGGTTTCGGTTTCAGGTTGGGGATCAGTTTCAGGTTGGGGATCAGAGGTTACCTCTGGAGCCTCTGGAGTCGGGCTCCCACCGTTGGCAACCGCCTCTCTCTCCGGGATCCCTTCCGAAACCGCCACCATAGCGTGCCGAATCACGAGATCTCCTAGCTTGTAGCCGGCTTGATACTCCGTGACCACCACGTCTTCGGGATAATCGCTGCTGGGTTGACGGGCAATGGCCTCGTGCAGATTGGGGTCGAAGGGTTGACCCACGGCCTTCATGCGGGATACCCCCATCTTTTTCAAGGATTCCACTAGCAGCCGATAGACACTTTGGTAACTGTTGTGCAGTTCTCGCTCTCGGTCGGTTTCTAGCTTCACCTGCTGCTGGGCTCGCTCAAAGCTATCCACAACCGGCAAGATCTCCAGCACAAACTTCTGCCGTTCCTTTTGGCTAAATTCCTCTTTTTCCCGTTGAGTACGGCGTCGGTAGTTTTCAAAGTCGGCATAGAGGCGCAGATAGGATTCTTCTTTCTCCTTGAGTTGCTGCCGCATCACTTCCAATTCGTGCTGGAGCTGCTTCAGAGCTTCACTTTGAGCCAGTGAAGGCTCAGCAGTGGCTTCCCCTGCTGCGGCACTGGCTTCGGCCTCACTATCTTCTAAAATCAGCTTTTCTAGCTCCGCTTCCACATCGATCTCCTCCTCCTGTAGTTCAGGATAGGCATCTTCTGGGGCCATCGGTTGCTTTTCTTCAGAGGTCATGGGTTGAATAGGCAGAGTGTGAGCAATAGACATAAAGGTCGGCGGATCCCCAGTTGGGCAGGTTTCAGAACCAGACGTGAACCGAGCCAAAGCGGGCCGCCGCGTTGATTGTATTCTACCGACTTCCCCCAACGCTCGTTGGATCGGACAGGATCCTTAGCTCTTGGGGGACTTTCTCTAGCCTACCAGCAGACTTTCCTGGGGTCGGCTGAAGTAATTGGGGAAGTAGATCTCGGCCAGATCGGGAATCAAGCTCCAGTTGTGGCTGTAGAGGGGCTGAATGGGGGAATGGGTGTTGATGTAGTAGACGAGAAAATCACGAATGCTATCGGCGGAAATCCAGAGGGTTTCTGCTTCCTGGAACATCACATAGCCACCGCCACCGCCTGCCCGATAGTGGTTAATCGCCAGACGGAAAGTTTGGGTTGGCTCAACGGGCTGTCCGCGGAACTGGAGGTTGACCAATCGCTTGCCGACTGGACGGGTGAGATCAAAGCAGTAGTCGATGCCGTGGTAAAGATCAAAGGTATAGCCGCGGGCATCGGGGGCAACCACAGCGGTAGGCTCTGCAGGCAGATGATCCGGATCCAACTGTCGAAAGTAGCCTGCTGTCTGCTCCAAAGCCCGCCGCAGAATCTCCCCGCTGACTTCTAAGACACACAGGGTATTGTCGTAGACGGTGATGCCATAGGCATCCTGCAAGCGAATGGGGCCCGCTGCCAAGCCAGCACTACTGCAAATGTTAACCAAGGAGAGTTCTGCCGGGAAGCCAGCCTCCCGCACCGCTTGTAACTGCGCCTGATGGAGCAGTTCCGCCAGAGGATTGGCCCCTAGCCGCGCCGCTAACCCCCCCGGATAGGGGGCACGGGCATGTCCAACCGGTTGATGGACATAGTGCAAGGTAGCCTGGTGATAGGGATCCGTCAGGGCTAACAATTCTGGATCTGGCGGGATCCCTTCTGCCGAAAGGATATCCACCTGTCCGCCGTGGACTCGCCAACCTTGCCCTTGCTCTTCCAATTCCAGGCTGACCCGCGATAGATGGGATCCCCAAAAGCCAGGTTGCACCACCAGAGGTTTGGCCTGCTCCAGTCCAGCAATGGTTTGGTGGGTATGGCCGGAGAGGATGACATCGATGTCTTCTAGTTGAGCGAGACTGAGGAGCTCGTTTTCTCCATTCAGGCTTTTGTTGCTGCGCCAATCAGAGCGATCCGGGGTACGCCAGTGCTCGGGGCTGCGTTGCGGGGGCAGGCGGTTGGGGCCGCTGTGCAGGATGACCACCAGCACATCCACTTGGGGTCGCAGCAGAGGCAGATAGTGATGGGCGGTTTCCAGGATCGGGGCAAATCGCAAGCCAACAATGTGATCGGGACGCTCCCAGGTGTCAATGCGGGGGGTGGTCAGGCCCAAGAGTCCGACACGGATTCCCTGCACGGTTTGAATTCGATAGGGCTGAAACAGGGGATCCCCGTTTTGACGAAGGATGTTGGCACAGATCACTGGGCAGTTCAAATCGGTGACGAAGTCCTGCAGAACCTGTGGACCAAAGTTGAAATCGTGGTTCCCAGGGGTGAAGGCATCGTAGGCGAGGGCATTGAAAGCACAAGCCATCGGGTGGGGGGAGACCCGTTCCACCTGAGCGTAATAGGTGCCTAACGGGGATCCCTGAATCGTGTCGCCACTGTCGATCAACAGCACTGGATCCTGGGTTGAAGCCCGGGTTCGCTTGATCAGGGTGGCAAGCTTGGCCAGACCATGCTCAGCAGGTGCCCCAGTGAAATAGTTCCAGGGATGGAGGTTAGCGTGCAGGTCAGAAGTATGGAGAATCGTTAATCTCATTCCACCATCATAGATCTCCTCGTTGATCTCTGTTCCGCTGGGGCGACAGAACTCTGTTTGAGGGATCAGGATCCCTAGAGGAGCAAAAACAGCACCTGCACACAGCCCACCACAAAGCCCAAGATGCCTCCCAAGTTGACAATCGCCTGTAGCTCTTGCCGCACGATCTGCTGAATGGCCTGTTCCAAGTCGGCAGGAGAGGTAGCATTGACCTTGTCGGTGATCACCTGATCCAAATTCAACACCGGGATCACCTGCGTCATTAACGATTCCAGATCCCGTTCCAGGTAGCGCTCCAACACCAGAGCCAGGTCAGCACTGATCTGATCGATGGAGGTCATCAACACTTTCGAGTTGCGCAGACGCCCCAACACCAAACTGGCTACCTTTTCCCAATCGATACTATGACCCAGTCCTTGGAGCAAATCCGGCCCCTGGGCCCGCAGGTAGTCTTGGATCCCGTCCCGCAGAGTACGGCGCAACTGGCGCACTGCACCCACGGGCAAGTTTTGTAGGGAGAGATTCTGTAGGATCTCTGCTAGACGGCGATTGGCGCTGATGTCTTTGAGTAAGTCCTCCAAAATGGCTTCGGCTCCTTCGGGGTCTTCCAGGCAGTAGGTTCGCAATCGCAGCAGGGCATTCTTTAGGCCGAACAAGTTGGCCACCACCCAGTAGGATCCCGTTGCTCGTTCCCGAAACTCTTCATCCAGTGACTCAATGTTGCGGTCTGTTAGAAAGTCCACCAAGTTTTGCCGCAACACTTTCGGGGGCAACGCCTGATCGAGGATCCACTCCGAGAGCTGTTTGGCTTGCTCACGGCTCAGGCGCAAATCCAGCAGCACCTGGTCGAACAATTGGTTGATCGGCCCCTCCAGAAACTCCTCCTGGCGAGCCAGCACCTTGATCAGGCGCGGTAACGACTCATTGAACAGATCCGCTAGAATGCGAGCCAAAACCTGAGCCGTTTGCTGTTGTTGTTCCGGGTTTTGCAGTCGATCCAGTGCCACCCCCAGTAGCCAGCGGATCCCGGCTTGCATCCGCTCTGTCTGCAACAGCTTACGCGCCAGATTATGCAGCTCCTCCGGCGTGAGCAGGGATCCCATGATCGTGTTGGCGATCTGCTTGGCCAGGCGAGGCTGATTCTGTGGGATCAAGCCGGGGGTGAAGGGAATGCGACGACCCAACAGCCGATAGGGGCGGTAGGGCCGAAACAGCATTTTGATGGCAATGTCATTAGTGAAGTAGCCAATCACCAGCCCAGCTAGAGGGGGCACAACATAGATCCAGAGGGCCATGGGAGAAAACCAAGGGGGCTCTCTTCTACTCTACCGACCGGCCTGAGGTCGCTTCGGAGGTCACTGGATGATCAGGCTATCCGCCAATTCCAACTCCACCAGAGTATTGGGTTGTAACGTCACCACCCGGTCGATATTGGTACTGCCTGCAGCTGCTCCGGCCACCCCACCAGCCAGAATGGGTAGAAAGCCAATGCCACCCGTAAGCACCCCCAGAGCTAAGCCTCCAGCCGCTCCATACCCCGCTCCACGAGCTACCGTTGTACTGACATCAGCACCGCGATCTAGTCCGACGCGCAACAAGGGGGAACGCCCCCTGAGCAGGTAGGTAGAGGAGCCAATGGTGATGCGGTTGGCCACAAAGCGGCTGCCGACAATCCGTTCCTGGGGATCCGCATTGTCTTCTACACGATTGAGGGGCTGGATCTCGCGGTAAACCGGCTCAAAGGTTCCCCACACCACACTGCCCGCCGGGATCACCACCTGCCCAAACCGATCCACCACCGGATCCGACACCTCCAGATTGCCGTTGATGGCCTGATAGGGTTGGAAGGTGATTTCCCGATAAACCGTCAGAGGGATGGTGGTGCCGGCGGGCAACTCACCACGGGTTAGACCCGATAGATCTCCGCCCGGGCTCACGCCAGGCTGACGTTGATAGGAATAGGCTTCTCCTAAAGGGGCTTGGGGGCCTGGAGCGGCCTGGAACGGCACAACTGGAATCGGAGCGGTGTTGGGATCCAAAACCGGAGCAGTGGGATCCCCTCCCAGGGGCATTTGGGGTACTTGCGGCACCGCCGGCAGGGCGGGTGGGACGGCAGAGGTTTCCGGAGGCGGGGCTGTGAGCAAGGGCAAAGTGGGAATGGAGGGTGGTTGCGTAGGTTGTCTTGGCGGTGTGAACTCAAACTCTTGGGCCGCAACAGGAGCAATTGCGCTGGTCAACAGGACCCCGCTGAGGAGCAAGGAGCGCCAAGGCAAAACAGTCTGCAGAGACTGCATCCATCTGGCTTGATTCATGGATCCCACCCGGTCACAACTGGCAGTAGCTTAACATCCCTCCTCTCCCCTGACCACTAAATGTGGAGTGCAACTTTATCAAAATAGACCTTGGAACACCATTAAGACTTAGTCCACTAAGGGCTGGGGGAGGGAGAGGGTTCGTTAGTTTCCTCAGGCTCAGGCGAGGCTTCTTCAGCTGTTGGGGCTTCTGGCGAGGGATCCGCGGCTTCGGCTTCCGGTTCGGTTTTTTCTGTCTCTTCTGGAGAACGGCCTTCCGGAGAGGGCAAAGGCTCTGCCACAGGTTCTGCGGTTGGGGTAGCCGTTGCTGCCGGAGTTGGAGTGGCGGTAGCTGCCGGAGTCGGGGTGGGTGTTGGCTCTGGGGTTGGAGTAGCCGTAGGGGTAGCGGTGGGTTCGGGAGTCGGAGTTGGGGTAGCTGCCGGAGTCGGGGTAGGTGTTGGCTCTGGGGTTGGGGTAGCCGTAGGGGTAGCGGTGGGTTCGGGAGTCGGAGTTGGAGTGGCGGTGGGTGTGGGCGTTGCTGTCGGGGTAGGTGTTGGGGTGGGTGTTTGCACCCGGAAAGACCACTGTTGAATGGCGGTGTTGCCACTGGTATCGGCGATCTGGACAGCAATTAGGGTGGGCTGATCGGTGGGCAGGGGCTCCGCTGGGGTATAGGTAAAGCTGGTGGCGGTGAGCTGCGCTTGGGCTGTCACATCCACATTATTGACAAGCAGGGTAAAGCTGTTGAGATCAATGCCTTGGTCGTCCTGGAAACGGGCCGAGATCTGCGGGCGCAGGTTATCCACCGTAGCCCCATTGGCAGGGGCCAGTTCGCTGATGGTGGGGAAGGTGGTATCGGTTACCCGGCCAATGGAGATGGTCTTGTCAGGCAGCTGTACCAAGGTTACCAAGCCTCCCCGTTCTAGACGAGCAAAGATGGGTACTTCTGAGGCTTGGTCTTGGCTGCGAAAGGTATAGGATCCCTCGTATTGGCCCGGACGGGTTTCTTGGAGGGGAATGTTGTAGGCAATGCCTGGAATGGAGAAAGTCCCCTGGGCTCCCGGGGATCCCAACAAAAACACGGTAAAGGTATCCCCCGGATTCACGGATCCCAGCTCCTCACGGGTGAAGAATGTCCTTACCTCCGGAGCAGTGGGCAGGGTTTCCACCAAAGGTTCTACGGGGATATCCGGTGTAGCCAGGGGTTCGGGGGTAGGAGTGACTTCTGCGATGATCTCGGTGCTGATGCCAGGGCCGGGAACGGCAGCTCCTACTGGCGGATCGAGAGGAGGAACCCGCCCCACTTTGGCCAGTGCTTGGTAGGTGAGGGCAGCCACTTCTCCACGGGTAGCGACCGCTTGGGCGTTTAGTTGCACGGGGCTGGGATAGAGTACCAATAGGCTTTCCTGAACAGCGGTCGCGATCGGAGCACGGGCGAAATTGGGAACCAGCCCTGCATCGGCAAACCCAGATAGAATCTGGTCGATTTGGTTGGCATCTTGGATGAAGTTGTCGTTGGTGGCCGCTTTGGTGAGAACGGTGATCGCCTGTGCGCGGGTCAACACATCATTGGGTCGAAAGGTGCCATCCGGGAAGCCAGAAACAAACCCTGCCGCTGCTGCCGCGCCAATAGAAGGAGCTGCCCAGCTGGGGATCGGATCGGCAAACGGGCGGGAAGGGACGTTGGTATCCAGGCCAAAGGCTTTGGTGACGATGACGGCAAATTGGGCACGGGTAACAGATTCGTTAGGACGGAAGGTGCCATCGGGGAAGCCCCCAATCACTTGCCGCTCATTCAGACCAGCGATGTACTGGGCACCCCAGTAGGTACTGATATCGGACAGTTGTCCCCAAACGGGATCCCCCACCAGAGCTAAGCTGCCACAGCTCACCACCAGAGCCGCAGTCTTCCAACCGTGCCAAAGGGAAAACTCACGCATCGTTCACACCTCAAGGGTTATCTTCTGGATCCTCACCCTTACTATCTACCAGAAGGGATCCGGAATCCATGCCTACGAACACTACCTTCAGACGGAAAACCCCAGAGAAAAGTTCTCTACTGGGGCAGCTGCAGTTGCCCGTCCACATCCCCCTCAGACCTCTCTAGGGAGAACCACCCATGCAAAGTCGAGGCGTTCTCCTTTTCAAGCAGCTAGGTCAGGTTTCGGGTCTATCTTTTCAAGGGGCGGGATTGGGATAGCGCTGATGGACGGCTTCGATCTCCACCAGCATCTCTGCGGATAGCTCCACCTGCAAACAACTGAGGTTTTCTTTGAGCTGCGCCAAGTTGGTCGCCCCAATGATTGTACTTGTCACAAACCAACGGCTGCGGACAAAAGCTAAAGCCAGTTGTGCCGGGGTTAAACCATATTTTTGGGAGATGCTCACGTAACCTGCCACAGCCTCCGCCACATTGGGCTTCAGATAGCGCCGTCCAAAGCCCTCAAACAAAGCCAAACGGGATCCCGTCGGTTTTTCTGCCTGCAAATACTTACCTGTCAGCACCCCAAACCCAAGCGGACTGTAGGCCAATAGCCCTATGTGTTCATGACGGCATACTTCCGCCAGCCCCACTTCAAAAACACGGTTAATCAGGTTATAGGCATTTTGGATAGAGACCACCTTAGGAAGGCTCAACTGCTCTGCCAGGTGGCAAAATTCGCTCACACCCCAGGGGGTTTCGTTGCTCAGGCCGATGTAACGAATCAACCCCGCCTGCACCATTTCTGCCAGGGCTTCTAGTTGCTCGGCAATGGGAACCGTAGGCCGCTCCCGGCTAGGATCGTAAGAAACTTCTCCGAACTGGGGAACATAACGATCCGGCCAATGGATTTGGTAAAGGTCAATGTAGTCGGTTTTCAGGCGTTTCAGGCTGTCGGCCACCGCTTGTTTAATGTTGTCGCGGGTGATCGACAGGGATCCATTGCGAATCCAGTGCCAAGGCCGACCAGGGCCAGCAATTTTGGTGGCAATAATCAACTGATCCCGCTGTTGATGTTGTAGCCATTCGCCAATATAACGTTCGGTGGATCCCTGAGTTTCTGCCCGGGCAGGGACAGGATACATCTCGGCAGTATCAATGAAGTTGATCCCCTGTTCCAAAGCGTAATCCAACTGCTCATGGGCCTCAGCCATCGTATTTTGCTGCCCAAAAGTCATGGTGCCCAAACCAATCTCTGAGACAGTTAGCGAGCTATGGCCAAGGGGAAGGTAGCGCATGGAAAGTCTCCTAAATAGCCCTGCTTATGGAAGAGTGAACAAGAACCTAACGAATAGGAACTAAGGTGCAAATGAAGAGGTAAAAAACAAACTGTCCATGGATGAGTGGGCCGCTGGGATCCCAGAGAGCAGTTGACCATAACGGGCTTGTACCAGTGCAGCCAGATCGCGGTGTTGAGCCAAAACCATAAGCTGACTAAAGTCGGGAGGACTGAGCAGTGCCAAGCAAGATTAGTTTCTATTAAAGAAAGCATTTAGGGCGAAAATATTTCGTGTCTTGGATAACACGCTCCAGACCCCATTTTGCTCAAAGCCTCCCTAGCGTCAGGGATCCCGTGCCAGGCAGCTCAGTTTCAACCCCTAGACTGGCGCATGCCGCAGGGTTGGGACGTACTCACGGTACAGTTGATTCAAGATCTCCAGACCAATTCGGGTGCGACCGTCGGGGGGGCGAGCCTCGATTGCCACTTTTACCTTCAAGATTGTACCCACCGGGTAGGGAGAGCGCAGTTCTTCCCGCTTGCCCAAAAAGACATCGGTAAAGTAGTCGATCAGCCGTTTCACTTCCCCAACATCTTTGCGGGAAATATCCATATCTAGAACGGTTGTCAACTTGGCTCGCATCGCCTGGAAGCTTTGTTGACTGGTGTTAATTGCCACCCGTTTCGCCAGGCTATCCACCACAATTTGGGCAATCTTCCCCACATTCTGATTGACAATCTCTCGGTGACGGGCGGCAAAGCGCAATTGCACTTCTTCCAGAAAGCGCTCCCGGGCTAGAACATTGATGCCGTTGGGTTCTAGGTCTACCCCATACCCTTGCAACTGCTTGTATTGATTCAGCACCCACTGGTTGTAGAATGAGTCCGCCAAAACCCGCCAATAGCCAATGATTGTGGCTTCGCTGAATGGAATACTGAGCAGATAGGTTTCACTGGTGATTAGGTGTAAATGTTCTATCAGCTGATCTCGATCCCTCTCATCCAAATGGGAAGTGCGCGGCACCCAAACAGCTCCGTACTCGCTTTTGACTTCACCGGGCAGGGATCCGAAAACATTATCAAAAAATTGATGAATGCTAAAGAGTAAAAATTTATCCGGATCCTGAAGGCGCTTGAGCAATTCTTGTTTTTCTTCTTCTTGATATCGCGCCACCAATCGTTGGGCTTGGGTCATCTCACCACGCGCCATCTCCACATCCTGCCGTAGCTTGTGGATCTCCTCTGCGCTCACCATTTCCATGCTGGAGGCTTCCCGAACCCCGCTAAAATAGCCGCTCGCCAAACCTGTCTCCCCAACACCCACCAGCGGATCATCGCTATCGTTGTCCATGGTGAGAAGACGAGAAAGGGCGCGTACCCGCACTCTGTGGCTGGAAGACCGCAGGGATCCCACCTCGATCGGGGCCCAGCTCTCCAGGCGTGACAACCCGCCAATACGATAGAGCGTATAAAAATACTTGCTCAGCAACGTAGCCAGCAGATACTTATTTTTGATCTCGTTGTACTCCAAATAGGCTCGCAAACACAGTTGGAAAGCAATATTGGGCAGGCTCCGGCAGACCTGCATGATCTTTTCATACATCCGCTGTAGGTGCGGACGGAAACTGCGTGGAATCGCCTCCGGTCGCAAGCCCCGCAAGAGAAACTCTTCTTGTCGCAAATCCTGGGCTGTGAAGAAAAAGGTTTCCTGCCACAGGAGCTCATCCAAATCGCGGGCGAAAATCGGCTTCAGGTGATCGATCATTTGCACCACAATCGACTCGGTGAAAGTCGGTACGATCTTCTCAATATGCAGTTGTTCGTAGATCGAACGCAGCCGATCCCCACGAAAGTCTTCGATCGAAATCGTGCCCTTCATGGTTCCGATTCGACCATTGCTCAGCAGAAACTTATAGACAATCTCGGCAGTGGCTTCTTGAGAAAGCACGGGTGTGCCCGTCAGTTCTGGGCAAATTTGTAGGGGTCGCAACAGGCGGCTAGTTTCGCTGATGCTAAAACAGCTCCAGGCAGATTGGTTCAAGACCACCAGAGACAAGCTGGCCAGCAGTTGCTTCTCGTCCAAATCCTCCAGACGAATTTCCCCATCCGGCAACTTGATCGGAACCGGAGGCAAAGTGGCGCGAGGATCCGGTGTCGGCGGAGAGGATCCCGAAAGAGGAGATGCACTCATGCGACAAAGCCCCATACAGGCACAACGGAACTCGGTGAGAGGGATCGCTGAACGCCATCAAAACTCATCTGTACATTCTTCAAGTACAGGCCTGCCCTCCACCGCCTCAGCCATTGGCAAAGGGAGTATTCCTCTGCTAACAGTATCCTGGGGTTATCGTCCTCTGTGTATCGTGCAACCACGGTTTTTGTAGCTATGTAAACTTCTGCACAACGCTAAAAATACGGGAAATTGCTGAGGCCCCTTCTATCATCGCTAACCGGCCTCGCTACTGCAAGCCTTCCATCCTCCGACCCTTGGGGGGGAGCCTGCTGGCATTCTGACACCGATGGAGGCTGAAGAGTGCGACAATGGCAACGGTCCTGGTGACAGATATCCATTATCAATTCCTCTCTCGCTTGTTAAACTGCCCTTCAACCGATGTTTGGATCTGGGTACAGCGATCATGGCTGCCATTCTGATTGTTGACGACGATCCCACCATTCGGCTGGTGCTGAAGCGTTCTCTAGAGCGGCAAGGCTATACCGTCAAGATGGCCACCAACGGTCTGGAGGGAATGGAACAGGCGCACCTCATCTCCCCTGGGCTGATTATCTGCGATTGGATGATGCCAGATATGGATGGCCTCGAGGTGTGCCGACGCATCAAGGCAGATCCTAAGTTTTCCACTACTTTTTTCATTTTGCTGACAGCTCGCACTGAGGTGGAGGACAGAGTGCAGGGATTGGATGCCGGGGCGGACGAGTTCTTAAGTAAGCCCATTGACCCCAATGAGTTGCAAGCCCGTGTTCGGGCTGGGTTGCGGCTGCACCAACTCAGCCACGACCTGCGGCAGCAAACAGCCAGACTGCAGGCAGAGTTGGCGGAGGCCGCTCGTTACGTCAGTTCCCTCTTGCCCAAGCCGGACTTTTTCCCCGACTGCAATATCACGACTGACTGGCGCTTTTTGCCCTCGCAAGAATTGGGGGGAGATTCCTTTAACTATCACTGGTTGGATGCTGAGCATTTGGCCATCTATCTGCTGGATGTATCAGGGCATGGGGTGGGATCCGCTCTGTTGTCGGTATCGGTGATGAACCAGTTGCGCACTCAGGGATTACCGGATACGGATCCCCGCCAACCAGAAGCTGTGTTGCGTGCCCTCAATCACTCCTTTCAAATGGGATCCCACAATGAGATGTACTTCACCCTTTGGTATGGGGTTTATCATCCAGGATCGCGTCTACTTTCTTTTGCCAGTGCTGGTCATCCACCGGCGTTACTGATTGATCCAACGCAGACGACCCCGATCAAGCTGAAAACCCCCAATTTGCCAATTGGGATTTTGCCCAACCCGAGCTTCCAGATGGATCAGGTGTGGATCCCAGCTTCCAGCCACCTTTACCTGTTTAGCGATGGAGTTTATGAGGTGGCCAATCAAGAAAAAGAGCTGTGGGGGTTGGACAATTTGATCGCCTTGCTCAACCATGATGCTGCCGGCAGTTTAGATCTAGATCAAATCACTCAACAAGCCCAAGCGTTCCGGGGCCAACCCGATTTCGAAGATGACTTCTCGCTGCTGCGGGTCAGCTTTGGTTAAATCTTAGTTAAGTTCTCTACCTGCAGGGGGCTTCCTGCGGAAAAGAATGAGGCTCTGCAGAGGCACACATCCAACAGCCCTAGTGCAAATACTAGTGCAAATATGAATAGTTTCCTAGGCGAAACCACTATTCCTAGGGAAGTTGCTGCCTTCCTGTCCCCCTCTGGATCCATCTCAACGTTGGGGTATGTCAACTGCAGCACAAAGTTGTATCTGTTGCTACGAAATGAGGCCAGGTTCTATCATGGAAATGGGAAGGCAGGTCGAGATTTGTATCCCTAGCCCTTCAGTGTGCTGCCTTAGTCCTACGTTCAGGTAAACAGGTAAAGTTATGCCCACTTTACAAGCCACCCACTATGCGGTTGAGGCGATCCAAGAGGAAGCCCGTCGCCTCATCCGGCAGGGATCCCTGCGCCGCTCAGAAGCCATTTCCCACCTCCAGCCCTTTTTCTCGCAGCGGGAATGGCAGTCCATTGCTGAAGAATTGGAGCTGCAGGACTACTGCCCTTCCGACCCGATCTGCGACTTGCTTGGCGGTTGCGAAGAATGGCGTGAAGATTGATGGGGTGTTTTCTTGGCTCCATTAGCTTCAGAGAGCTTCAGAGGATGCGAAAAGGTTAACTTTGGGTTGGGGGCTAGCCGAACGGTTCAGTCCCCCATGTTTGTTCTTGGAATCTTTATTTTGAGTTTTTTCTTTGCTCCGTCAGAGGGGTAGACTGTTTTCTCACTGTCAGCGGTAGGCTGGATGAACTATAGTCAGTAATCAACCGCTCCTTTCCCCTCAGGTTCGCATGGGTCAGACTGCTGTCGTTGCCACCTCAGATAGAGGTCTCGACCTGAATAGCCTCGATTTTGAGGCTCCGGGATGGTTACGTGCTTTGCTTTCGGGGGCTGTGGATCCTGGGGATGGGCTACGACCTTATACCCCTGAAGAAGCCGACCTCCTGCGACGGGCCTTCGAGTTTTCCTATTGTCTGCATCAGGGCCAAAAACGCAAATCAGGGGATCCCTACATTGCCCATCCGGTGGCGGTGGCCGGTTTGTTGCGGGATTTGGGGGGGGACGCGGTCACCGTTGCTGCCGGCTTCCTGCACGACGTTGTTGAAGATACCGAAGTCACATTAGAGGCTCTAGAATCCGAATTTGGCGCTGAAGTGCGCCTGCTGGTGGAGGGGGTAACCAAACTTTCTAAGTTTAACTTTTCTAGCAAAACGGAGCAGCAGGCAGAAAATTTTCGCCGCATGTTTGTGGCCATGGCCAAAGATATTCGGGTGATTGTGGTTAAGCTGGCAGATCGCCTGCATAATATGCGCACATTGCAATATCTGGCTCCGAGCAAGCAACGACAAATTGCAGCAGAAACCATGGAGATTTTCGCTCCATTGGCCAACCGACTTGGGATCTGGCATTTTAAGTGGGAACTGGAGGATTTGGCTTTTAAGTATCTGGACTACGAAGCCTATCGGCAGATCCAGGAACTGGTCAACGCCAAACGTACCGAACGAGAAGCCGAGCTGCAAGCCTTCATTGAAAAACTTCGGCAACACTTGATTGAAGCTGGGATCGAGCATTTCGAGATTAGTGGCAGACCCAAGCATCTCTACGGCATCTATCGCAAGATGCAGCAGCAGCGCAAAGAATTTCATGAGATCTACGATCTGTCGGCGGTGCGGGTGATTGTGCAGACCAACAGCGAGTGTTACCGAGCCTTGGCAGTCGTCCACAATTGTTTTCGCCCTATCCCTGGTCGGTTTAAGGACTACATTGGCTTGCCCAAACCCAATCGCTATCAATCTCTGCATACCGCGGTGATAGGGCCGCAGGGGCTTCCTGTGGAAGTGCAGCTGCGCACCGAAGAGATGCATCGAGTGGCAGAGTATGGGATTGCTGCTCACTGGAAATATAAGGAGGCAGGCAGCATTGCTGTGAAGCCAGATGAGGAACGCTTCACTTGGTTAAGGCAGCTACTGGAGTGGCAAAACGACCTCAAAGACGACAAAGAGTACCTGGAAACAATTCGGGAGAACCTCTTCGAGAGCGAGGTTTACGTTTTTACCCCCAAAGGGGATTTGTTGGCTTTACCGCAGGGATCCTGCCCTGTGGACTTTGCCTATCGCATTCACTCGGAAGTGGGGGATCACTGTGCTGGGGCACGGGTGAACAACAAGATCGTGCCCCTCGACACCCGCTTGCGCAACGGCGATATTGTTCAGATCATCACCCAAAAGAATGCCCATCCCAGTTTGGACTGGATTAATTTTGTTGCCACCAGTTCCGCCCGCAACCGCATCCGCCAATGGTTCAAGCGTTCCAACCGTGAACAAAACCTGCTGCGAGGCCGACATCTATTGGAGCGGGAGTTGGGCAAAACTGGCCTTGATGCGCTCTTAAAATCGGAGCGGATGCAAAAGGTTGCTGAAAAGCTCAACTATGCCAGTGTTGATGATTTGTTGGCGGGCCTGGGTTATGGGGAAACCACCCCTACCCTGGTAATCAACCGTCTACAGGAGGGTGCCAAACCCGAACCGCCTCCCCTTTCGTCGGGAATCACCCAAACTCTGCTACCCCGTTCAGCCGCCCCGACTAGCCGCAGCAAGACCCAATCGCCCATTTTGGGGGTAGAGGGTCTGAAACACCAACTGGCCAAGTGCTGTAACCCGCTGCCAGGGGATCCGATCTTGGGGGTGGTGACCCGATTCAAGGGCATCACCATTCATCATCAGGACTGCCCACGGGTGGCTCAATTTTCGGGAGAACGACTGGTACCGGTGCGCTGGAACCAGGAACAACTGCAGCACAATGCCCAGATTTACCCGGTGGAATTGCGCCTGGAGGTGATCGATCGGGTCGGCGTACTACGGGATATTCTCTCCCGCTTGTCGGATCAAAGCATCAATGTGCGCAATGCCAAGGTGCAGACTTTTGCCAATCGCACGGCCCTGATCGACCTTTGCATTGATGTGCGGGATAAAAAGCAACTGACCCAGATTCAGAGTCAACTGCGCCAGTTATCGGATGTGATCGTGCTGCGCTCCCGCCATCAGAACGGATCCCGTTAGCTCTGTCCAAGAAGCGGGGATGGAATCCCGGAGAGACCTCAGCCCAGCAAAGGCAGCTAAGAAGATTGCATCTCTGCCAACAGTTCTTTTTGATAGAGCCCGATACAGGCTTGAATTAAATCTTCCAGTTCCCCCTCCAGAATCGGTTGCAGAAGAAAGTTCTGATTCAGGCGATGATCGGTCACACGATTGTCTTTGTAGTTGTAGGTGCGGATTTTCTCCGAACGGGATCCTGTCCCCACCTGCATGCGCCGGTTGGAGCTGATCGAGGCCAGTTGTTCCTGCAGCTTGATCTCGTAGAGCTTGGCCCGCAAAATCTGCATGGCCCGCTGCCGGTTCTGTAATTGTGACCGTTCTTCGGTACAAAACACACGGATCCCGGTGGGCTTGTGAATCAGATCCACCGCCGTTTCCACCTTGTTGACGTTTTGACCACCGGCCCCGCCGGAGCGAGCTGTCTTGATTTCAATATCTTTGGGGTCGATCACCACCTCCACTTCATCCACTTCGGGCATGACTGCCACGGTCGCTGTTGAGGTGTGGACGCGCCCCTGGGCTTCTGTGGCTGGCACCCGCTGAACCCGATGCACCCCCGCTTCAAATTTGAGCTTGCTATAAACCTGATCCCCTTGAATTTCTAAAATTGCCTCTTTATAGCCCCCCAGTTCCCCTTCCGAGAGGCTCGCCAAGCGCACCGACCAGCCCAAACTCTCGGCATAGCGAATATACATGCGGGCCAAATCCGCCGCCCACAAGGCTGCCTCATCTCCACCTGTACCGGCGCGAATCTCCAACATGATGTTTTTGTCATCGTTGGGATCCCGAGGCAACAGCAGCAGGGTTAGCTGGGCTTCTAGCTGCTCCTGACGAGCACGCAATTCCTGTAGCTCCCGTGTGGCCATGGCCACCATATCCGGGTCAGAGGCGGACTCCCGTAAGACTTCTTCTGTTTGTTTGAGGTCGCGAATCAGGTTTTGCCAATCGTGAAAGGCCTGAACGGTGGCCTCTAAGGAGGAGCGTGCTTTGGCGATGCGTTGCAACTCAGCCGGGTCAGTGGCCACATCTGGATCCGCCAGACGCACCGTCAGTTCATCAAAGGTGGCTTCGACGTTTTTGAGCTGATCGATCAGTTGAGCAGAAGCCATAGACCTAGCGCCAAGAAGAATTCCAGCGTTCACAACACCCAAGTCTGGCCCTGTACGCTACCGGGCCTTTTTGCTGCCCCCCATACCGTATTTGCGCATGAATTTCTCCACACGGCCTTCGCTGTCAATGATCTTTTGGCTACCCGTAAAAAAGGGGTGATTGCCCGACCAAACATCCACTTTCAGCTCCGGTTGAGTGGATCCCACTGTCATCACCACTTCACCGTTGCAAATGACTTTGGCTTCTGGGTACCACTGCGGGTGCAATCCTTTCTTTGGCATAACAACCTCCAAGTTGACCTAATGTTCATCCATGAAAAACAATGACAGGGATCCCAGTCAATCCCCAACCTAGGGCGGCATTAACGCTTCGAGTATTGGGGGGCTTTGCGGGCTTTGCGCAGGCCGTATTTCTTCCGTTCCACCGCCCGTGGATCCCGCCTCAAGTAGCCTTCCACTTTAAGGGGGCCGCGGTTGGCGGGATCCATCTCACACAAGGCGCGTGCCACTCCGAGTTTGATGGCATCCGCTTGGCCATGGACACCACCGCCGTGGGCCCGCACCAAGATGTCGTAGGAGCTTTCTAATCCGAGGATCTCCAGGGGTCCCTTGACGTTGGCCAACAACACGGCCTGGTACTGCAAATACTGGTCACCCGGTCTGTCGTTAATGATGACTTGGCCAGTACCGGGTACCAAACGAACACGGGCAATGGCGGTTTTGCGGCGTCCGGTTCCCCAATAGACGGCGGGGCTGCTGCTCGCTTGCGTCATGCTTTTGCTCCTGGGATCGTGTTGAGAGGATAAACCTGAGGCTGTTGGGCCTCGTGGGGATGCTGTGGCCCGACGTAAACCTTCAGCTTGGTAAACTGCTGGCGGCCCAAGCGGGTGTGGGGCAACATGCCTTTGATGGCTTTTTCCACCACCCGTTCCGGCAGGCGGGCTTGGAGTTGGGCAAAGGTTTCGGTTTTCATCCCACCGGGACGGCCAGAATGGCGCCGGTAAATCTTCTGGGTACGCTTTCTACCGGTAATCGCGACCTTCTCGGCATTGATCACAATGACATAATCACCCGTATCCAAATGGGGAGTGAAGTCGGGCTTGTGCTTGCCGCGAAGCAATGTAGCAACAGTGGCAGCCAAGCGACCGAGGCGTTGATTGGTGGCATCCACCAGGTACCACCGAGGGGTCGTGGTTTGCAGGGTAGGAAGGGGGGTTTTGTTCATAGCAGAGGAGGGAAAAGGTCAAGCAAAAGAATGGGCAAGAGGAGCAAGTGTGGAAGGGGGAGCAGCAAGGGGTATTGCCCAAAACGGGGGGGAATGGGCAAACAGCTGGCCAAAGGGATCCGCAGCATAACCCACATCCGTCAGGCATAACCCTTGGGGCGGGGCGCTGTAGCGGGTGCGCATCTGGCTCCAGTCGTTGTGTTGCCACAGACGCACAAAACCTTCCGGGCTCAACTCACCCCGACCCACCACCTGTAGGGATCCCACCAACAGCCGCATCATGCGATAGAGAAAACCACTGGCCTGCACCTCGATGCTGACCATCTCCCCCAACCGTTGGCAGAGCACCTCCTGCACCTGCACAGTCGAGTGGGCTCGCTTGGATCCCGTACAGCGAAAGGCTTCCAGACTGTGCTCCCCCAGCAGTGAGTTGAGGGCTTCCGCCATACGCTCCACCTGAAGGGGCCAGCGCACATGCCAACTGAACGGTCGCCAGAAGACATCCGGGCGCTCCCGGTTCAGGATCAAGTAGCGGTACCGTCGCCGTGTCGCCGAAAAACGAGCATGCCAGGAACTGGGTACTTCTGCCGAGGCCAGTACCGCCACATCCTCCGGCAGACAGGCATTCAAAACCAGGCTCCAATCCCTAATGGTGGAGGTGGTGTCGAAATGGGCCACTTGCCCAGCTGCATGAACCCCAGCATCCGTCCGGCCTGCCCCATGCACAGTGACTTTGTGTCCGGCCCGAGACGCAATCGCCTCTTCCAACACCCCCTGCACACTGCGGTGGGCTGCCTGACGCTGCCAACCATGGAAGGCGCTGCCGAGGTATTGAACTCTGAGGGCAATGCGACGGTACTGCATGGGATCCCTTGCCTGTCAGACCAGCTCGATCACAGCCATTTCTGCCCCATCTCCCCGCCGTCGCACGGTGCGCAGAATGCGGGTATAGCCACCTGCCCGATCCCGATAGCGCTCAGGAGCCTGCTCAAATAGGGAGCCAACCAGGGCCTTGTCGTAGACATAGCCCATGGCCTGCCGACGAGCAGACAGGGATCCGTCTTTAGCCAGGGTGATCATTTTCTCGGTGGTGGCCCGAATCGCCTTGGCACGCGCTTTGGTGGTGATGATACGCCCCTCCCGCAACAGGGCTGTGGTTAGCGCCCGCAACAGGGCTTTGCGCTGGTCAGCCGGCTTATTCAGGTGGGGGGTACGACAACGGTGACGCATGGTAAACCTTATCCTGACTCAATCCATCTCAATCCATCAACGGAGCAGTGGGATCCCTCCCTAAGCCTTACCCTTTTCACGCGGCAAGGTCAGACCCAAGCGCTGCTTCAGGGCCTCCACCACTTCTTCGGCAGATTTCTGGCCAAAGTTTTTAATCTCAAGCAAATCCTCTTCCGTGTAGACCAACAAATCGGCAACGGTGTTGATCTGAGCCCGCTTCAGACAGTTGTAGGCGCGTACCGACAGCTGCAACTCCTCGATCGGGATCTGATTTTTCTGATTGTCTTCCGTTTGCTGTGGCGCAATCGGGGCATCAAAGCTGACCTCTTGCAGCGGCAAGAACAATTCCACCAAAATGCGCGAGGCTTGACTAAGGGCCTCCTGGGGGGTGAGGCTGCCGTTGGTCCAGATTTCCAAGGTGAGACGATCTTTTTCCAAAGATTCCCCAACGCGGGCCGCTTCCACGGAGTAGTTCACCTTGCGCACCGGCATAAAGATGGAGTCGATTTGCAAAAAGTCAATGGCCATCGCCTGACTATCGGAGTAGTCCACCGCACGGTAGCCATGTCCACGGCTGATCATGAACTCCATTTCCAAAATCGCCCCTTCAGAGAGGGTGGCGATATGGTGGCGGGGGTTGATTACCTCCACTTCGCTAGGTAGTTGCAGCTTCTCGGCAGTGACTTCCCCTGGCCCCTGGGCAACCAAACGGCCCATTTGATTTTCTGGGGCTGTGGAACGCAGTACCAGATCCTTCATGTTCAGGAGGATTTCCATGACATCCTCCCGCACCCCCGGCACCGTAGAAAATTCATGGCTCACCCCGGCAATACGAACGGCTGTAACCGCCGCCCCTTCCAGGTTGGAGAGTAAGACTCGGCGCAGCGCATTGCCCACCGTGATCCCCTGGCCGCGCTCCAATGGCCCCAAGGCAAATTTGCCGTAGTGAACACCGGCAGCATCCTGGTGGGATTCGACGCACTCAGTTTGATAGGCAGCGGTACTAAACCCCCCCTTGCTGCCCAAGTTGTGGAGTGTTCGACTGGTTTGCATCATAGGGGCCCCGTCCGTTTGGCTCGATTCTGACAAAACTGGTAACTCTCTGTTAACTCTTGGGAATCGGTCATCCCTGAGGGGATCCCAGGCAAAGTTGTGAACCGCAGGGATCCTGAGCTTTTCCCTAGACGCGCCGCCGCTTGGGGGGACGACATCCATTGTGGGGGATGGGAGTGATGTCCCGAATCAGGGTGATCTCCAAGCCCGTTGCTTGTAGAGAACGAATCGCTGTTTCTCGACCCGCTCCAGGACCGCTCACCATCACCTCAATTTGGCGCATACCATTGTCCATCGCCTGACGAGCTGCACTTTCTGCCGCGGTCTGGGCTGCAAAGGGGGTACCTTTTTTGGCACCCTTGAACCCGGTCGATCCTGCCGAAGCCCAAGACACCACATCGCCGTTGGGATCCGTAATCGTGACGATGGTGTTGTTGAAGGTGGACTGAATGTAAGCCACCCCACTGGGGATGTTCTTTTTGACTTTACGTCCGCGCCGTTGCTGCCGAGCCATGTACCTGTGCGTCCTTTTCTCAACTGTTTGGGATCCGGGATTGGGATTGTCTTGCCTTTTGCCAAAAGGCGGCGATTATTTTTTGGCAGGCGCTTTTTTCTTCCCAGCCACCGTTTTCTTTGCCCCTTTGCGGGTACGAGCGTTGGTGCGAGTACGCTGCCCCCGGACGGGAAGGCCCAGACGATGGCGACGGCCTCGGTAGGTACCGATGTCGATCAACCGTTTGATGTTCATCGCCTCTTGGCGGCGCAGATCGCCTTCCACCTGGTAGTCACCTTCCACGGTTGCCCGGAGAGCAGCCACTTCTGCATCCGTCAGGTCGCGGGTGCGGGTGTCTGGGTTAACCCCGGTCTTTGCCAAGATGTGGCGGGCGCGAGTTAAGCCGATCCCGTAGATATAGGTAAGGGCGATCTCAACTCGTTTTTCGCGTGGGATGTCAACTCCCGCAATCCGTGCCATAGTTGGTGATACCTTCCAAACAAACTCGAATAAACTTGAGGTGGGGTTTGCGGCGGATCTCGCTGTTCCTGTTCTCGGATCAATAAGTTGTTTAGGTTAACAGGGTGCAACCTTAGGGAGTGTTCAGCTCTGAATTCAGCTTTAGGCTAGACTTACCCCAATCTCGGGTGGATACCCAACCCAAAAGAAAGGCTGAAAAGCTTTATCCCTGCCGTTGTTTGTGCTTCGGGTTGGAAGAACAAATCACCATCACCCGACCGTGGCGGCGGATGACACGACACTTTTCACAGATCCGACGGACGGAGGGCCGCACCTTCATGGTTGATCCTGACAAAACCAGCGAATATCCATTCTAAGTTTATCTGTGCAACCTGTCAAAACTTGTTTGGGTCTCCTGAGTGGATGGATGGAGTGGGTTGGCTATGCTGGTTGAGCAAGTGCTGGCTAAGTCTGCGGCCTGCTGGGTTGTGGAGTGGAGAAGGTGAATGCGGTGGCAATGGTTAGTGGTGGTGAGCGGTGTGCTGGGGCTGGGATCCCCTGTGTTGGGACAAGCCATCTCCGCACCTGTGTCAGGCTCTCCCTCTTCGCTTGAGGAATCTGCTGCGGACAAGAAGGGGTGGGCAGCAGAGACAGATTTGCTGCTGCCCTTGAGCAGCTCTGCCGACCGGATTGATGGGGTGACGGAGCAGGGTTGGATTGCCGTTGGCTTGCTGGAGGATCAGGCGGTCACTCTTTTAGATTTGGCCAGTGGGGATCCCTTGTGGCGAGTATCGGTGGGTTTTGCCCCCAGTATTGTGCGGGTGGATGAGGCGCGGCAGCTGCTCTATGCTTCTGGCCCGAATGCACCCGGGTTGGTGGCCATTGACCTGCTGACGGGAGAGCTGATTCAAGCCTATGGATTGGCGGCAGGGGTGTTGGATATTGCCCTAGATCCAGCCACAGGACGGGTTTTTGCCTCTATGCCCTCGGCCCAAAGTTTGGCCGTGATCCAACCCGATCAACCGCAGGCGCGCACCTTGCCGATGCCGGGGCCGCCTTTGGCGTTGGTCTATGACCCGGAGCGGGGATCCCTCTTTGTCGGTTTGGCTGGAGAGGATCCCCTCAGTTTGGTGGTGGTCAATCCAGATAATGGCGAGCTGTTGGCGCGGTGGCGCGGCGGGGATACCCCAGAGATGGTGGCGCTGGATGCGGAACAGCGGCGCTTGGTGGTGCTCAACTCCGGTAGTCAAGATCTGACAGTGCTGGATCTCAATCAAGGGGGCGAAGCCCTGCAGCGCATTGGCCTCGACTGGCGACCGACTCGGCTGGCGCTATCTCCCGATGGCCGTTGGGCCTATGTCACCTCTCGGGATAGCGACCGTTTGCAGGTGGTGAACTTGGAGACGGGACGGTTGGAAGCCTCGTTACGCCTAGAAGGACAACCGACGGGACTGGCGGTGTTGGGAACGCGGGATCTGCTGGTCGTCTCGGCAGGGATCCCGGCTTTGCGCTGGCTGGAGGATATTCAAGGTCAAGCCCGGGCAGCAGTGGCCAACAATGGCGGATCCTTGGACGGAGCGGCCACGGCCAATCGGGGTGTAGTGACGGGGCGAGTGCTGGATATTGCCGGTCAGCCCGTCCAGACGGGGGTTTTGACCCTAAATGCCACTGCCACCCAGCCCCAACAGCAGGTTCGCATTGCTGCCGATGGCACTTATGTGCTCCCGGAATTGCCGGCGGGACTGTACCTGGTGGATGTGGAGGTTCCGGGTTTTCCGGTCACCAGCACCCAAGTGGAGGTGCGGGCGGGCTTTGTGGCCACCCAAGACATTCGACTGCCGCCAGGGGATCCCGTGCGCAAGCCGGAGGGCATTGGCCTGCTGCCGGATGAACCGGTCTATTCGGATGAGTTGGCCCGTCATCTCAGCACTGCCCTGAGGGAATTACAGCCCCATCGGCAGGTGATGCTTTTGAATGGGCCTTTGGGGCCGGATCCGCAATTTGAACCGCTTTTGCCCCTCACCCGTGGCCTCACCTTGTTGGATCGGGATGAACGGTACACACCTGATCTGGCCAAACTGAAGGTGATTGGCGATGCCTTGGGATTGCGCTACATCCTCTTGACCCAGATGCAAATCTCACGCGATTACAGCCGCCAGGGGAGTTCTCTATTGAATACGGCCTTGCGCTTCGTCGCCCCGATGGTACCGGTGGAGATCCCCAACTTTACTCCCAACCAGTTGCGCAGCCGCGGATTGGTGGTGGTGGTGGATCTACAGCGGGATCGGCCCGGAGATCGGGCTCGCTACTACGAAGCCTACGGACGGGATGATGTGGGTGGGGATCCGATGTTTGAAGATGCAGCGGCGGGCCTGTTTCGGTTGCAGGTGCGGAACATGGTGCCCGTCTTCGTCGATCAATGGCAATCCAATAACCCCTTTTCTGGGTCATGATCCCTGCAGCAGGGCTTTATGCCGGATGTGTTTTCGACTTAACCGATACGGTTGCCCATGTGTGTTTTCTTCCCCCTCACCCCGCAGAGAATGCGAATGCTCAAGACCCACAGAGCTTTTAGATCGGGGATCCTTTCCCTTTGGAGTTGGCTGGCTTTGTCTTCTGGAGCATGGGCACAAGCTCCCGCTACCCCTATTCCTCGCTTGACGCCTCTGTTTCCCTTTCAAAACCCGCCCTTTCCTCCGGCGAACGGGAATGGTTCCCAAAGTAACCCCCAGGGATCCGCCCGGGTGGTGGGGCAGGTGAGCAACAGTGTGGGACAACCCGTGGTCGGCGCACAAGTACAACTGGAGGGAACTGAGAACCCCAATGAACCGATTCAAACCGATGAACGGGGTGCTTTTGAACTCAACCAAGCCCAACCGGGACGACGGCTGCTAACGGTGTGGCATCCGGATTACGAATCGGCCCAGCAAGAGATTGTGTTGCAAGCGGGCCTGACCACACCAGTGGATGTGGTGCTACAGGTGCCGATCCGACCCCAGCCGCGTCGTCGCCTCGGTATTTTGGGGGTGGGGGGGCTGGAGCAAACCCAGCTTTTGGGACAACGATTGACCCTGGAGGTGGTACGTCTGGGACTGATCCCGGATGGCGAAACGGTCGTCCCACTGGACAATCGCCGCATTCAGCCCATCCTGCGCAAGGTGGGTTGGCCGATCTACGAGCTGTTTGAGTGGGATCGCCGCAAACCGGAAGCGGTCGCCCAATTTTTCGATTACCTGGGTTTAGAAGCGATTGTGATTGCCCGAGTCGATGTCCTCACCCGCCCCGCTTCGCCGACGGAGTTAAGCCTGCGCTCCCGTAGCCGCCTGGAGTTGTGGCGGTTTGATGAGCAGGGCAACTTGGTGGTGCAAGTCCTGGCGGAGGCCAGTCGCGATCAAGTGGAGCGTAGCAATCTCAATGCCGCAGAACTGGCGCAGCTCTATCAAATTCAGGTGACCCAGATGGCTCAGGAAGTGGGATCCCGTTGGCAGGACAATCACCCCCTCGCCCAGTACCTAGAACCGGCAGACGGAGAAGCCCCACCCCCTCGTTCTCGCCTGGATACGACGGTTGAGCTGCGCATTCCTGCTGACCCCGCCACTCCCGCCCCCCCCTAGTTTCCCTAGCCGGGATCCCGGAGTGTGGTTCTTAGAATTGCTAGGGTTAATTAATATGTTTCGATTCAAAGGTTAGTGGTTTGTATTCTAACTACGAGTTGACAACCTCTACGGTCACTCATACTTGGAGGACAACCCTATAGACAACCTTGTGGGAACCCATCGTCAGGTATTATTCCCCACCCTGCCGGCTTTGGCCACGGTGGAAAAGTCGTTTACCGGCGGCGGGAGGATCCCCCAGAGGAGTCGCGGGAAGAATTGTCCTGCCAAGAAGAGCTGCTGGAGGAGTGCATATCCGAACTTTTGGAAGCTCCAGGATTGGGTTTAGGTGAATCTTGCCAATGCGGGCTGCTGGAGGAGTGCATACCCGAACTTTTAGAAGCTCTAGGATTGGGTTTAGGTGAATCTTGCCAATACGGGCTGCTGGAGGAGTACTTATCCAAACTCTTGGAAGGGGTTCGCCAGGTAGACTTTTCCGACTTGACCACCACCACGGTATCGCTGCTGCGGTCGTAGTCGTAACTTTCTTGTTCGATTTGTCGCAGGTACTTTTCGATGCGATCAAGGGTTTCCTGGCAGCGCTGTAGGGATGCCTTGACTCGATTGATTTCCTGCTCTGCCCGCTCAAATTGTTGTGAGGACTCCGTTCCGCTGGCGTGATCGGACAGGCTGTTCCAGCGTTGGATGGCTGGGATCCCTTCCTGTTCCACATAAAAGAGAAGCTGTTTGGCGGCGTTGAGATCCTCATCAAGGAGGGGAAAGCGAATCCCCGACATCCTCCACCCTCTGGAAGCTTTGGCGATGCGGCGCTCCAAGTCAGGCAGCCGTTGGCAGCTGAGGGTTTGCAGTTGGGTTTGAATTTGGCTGAGCTCGGCTTGGTTTTTCTGGTGCTGTTGAACGTGAGCACGACTGTGGTTGTCGAGGGCATCGATGGCCTTTTGCAGGCTGGGGATGGCGCTGGCCAGTTGACCGGGGTTCACTTGCAGCAGGGATCCCAGAGCCGCCTGGAGTTGGGCCAATTCCGTTGCTAGCTTGGGGAAGCGGTAGCCCTGTTCCCGCCAAGTTTGAATTTGCGCCAACACTTCCACGCAACGGATCCCGGCTTCTACCAACTCCAATCCATCCAGATCCAGGCCGTTTTGCCGCAAGGCCTGAGCTTGGCGGAGTAGGCCAGCCAGTTGCTGCACCGGGATTCTCGCCGGAGGCCGGCGCAGCAGGTTTCCTAGGGTGGCCAGTTGAGCAGGCAAGCGGGTAGGGGCAGTTTGTAACCGGTTGAGATCCTGGTGAATTTGGTCAATCAGGCCCAAAATCCCATCGGTATCCAGCTGCTTGGGATCCACCCGCAGCAGCGTCACTTTTAAGGGGCGGCCCTCTAGCTGTTGGCGCAGGTCTTCCAGTTGATGGCTGAGGGATCCCTGGCGCTGGTCGGAGGGCAAAAATTGCACGGGGTTGAGGAGGGTTTGCAGTTGCTCTTCGGTGAGGTTGAGGAGATGCTCACGGCTACCCACCAGGCTGACGTAAAGGCGTTCCCAGGCTTCTACCTGTTGCTCCAGTTCGGGGAGGGTTGTAGCAGTTTGGTCGGACAGTTGTCCTTGCACCAAAAAGGCTTGGGTGAGGGAGCGACGGCACTTTTGCAGGGTATTCAAAATTTGGGATCTCAGATGGGGGTAGCGATCCCCCCCCAGCCCTAGGTAGAGGCGATACAAGATCATCTCTTCCGCTTTTTCGCTGGGCAACAGGTGCTCTAAGGCCAGGAGCAGGGTTGCGACAGAGGCTTGCAGGGCCTGGATTTGGTTTTGGAGTTGTTTGCGGCGGCGCTGTCTGGACAGATAGATCACGCTGCCGATTGCAGCCCCGCCGCCTATCCCCAAACTTTCCAACAGCCAGCGGGAAGTGGGCGGCGGATAGGCCAGGGCATAGCTCTCCGTCAGTCCGGTCACGAGGGCTTGTGAGGGATCCCCCTGGCGGAGCAGATAGCGCACATTGGTTCGGATGCGTTCGTACTCGCGGTCGGAGGTGTCGAGACGGGTGCCGTAGAGGGTTTCGCCGTAGGTGATGTTGAAGCCCCAAGGCAGGGTGGTATCGGTGCTAGCGGCCAGGGTTAACCCGTTGCGATCATAAAAATCCGCTTGAGAAAGATCCCGTAGCCCGGCTTCGGCTTCCACGCGGTCAATCCGCTCGAACCAAGCATTTTCCGTGGGATCCCGTGCATCCGTTAGATAAACCAGCACCCGAAAGCCTTTTTCTGACCAGGGGGCAGCCGCTTCACAGATTCGGTTGGCATCCACCGCCAGAACGGACTCAAAACGCAAGTTGGCATAGGGGCAAGAGGAGGTTTGGGCTTGGGCAGAGCCAGTGGCAAACGGCAATGCCAGCACTACTAGTAGCGTCATGAGAAACGGCATACACTTGACCTAACCCGACAGGTCTACTTTATCCCCATCTCCGGGGGTAGTACTCAAGATGTAACGATGGAGAAGTAGAGTTTCACGGTGTCCTGCTCCCATGCCTGTCTGTCCTAGCTGTGCATCTTCCCACACGGTCAAGGATGGTCACATTCACAATGGAAAACAACGGTTCAAATGCCACGAATGCGGACGACAGTTCATTGAAAACCCAATAAAATTGACCAAGCCACTCGTGAACTGATGGACCGCTTGCTTTTAGAACAGATTTCTCGAGCGGGCATTGCCCGTGCTACCCAGGTCTCTGAGCAATGGCTCCAAACCTACGTCAACAAGAAATCTGCCCAGGTGCCCCGGCAAGTGCAGGTGACACCCAAAAAAAGGGGAGATTAACGATTCAATGTGATGAGTTATGGTCATTTGTGGACAACAAGGGCAATAAGCAGTGGGTTTGGTTGGCGCTTGATGCGGACACCCGTGCAAGTGTGGGACTCATTGCCTCCGGTTTATCGTCAATGGGCCATTGCTTACACGGATTTTTGGGCAGCCTACGGGGCGGTGCTAGCGAGCAAGCGTCATTGAGACGTTGGCAAGGAAACCGGCAAAACCAGTTACAGCGAGCGATTCAACAATACTTTGAGGCAACGGGTGTCTCGACTCGTCCGAACAACCTTGTCCTTCGCAAAATCTCTGGAGAATCCCATCGGTGCGCTCTGGTATTTCATCTATCATTACAATGCGTCATTACTTGTTTAGCACTACCCATTCAGTTTCATACTCGAGGTTAGTTGGCAGTCTTCAGGGCATTGAACCCTTCAGCCTGCCTGCTATCCTGCCCCGCCTTGCTTCGCTGAAGACGGGGATAGCCGCGTTATGGTTCTGTCCATCTAGTCCTGCAAGGAACCTTCACCTGAGGCAATGGTCACAAGGCTGATTTCCTGAAAAACATTGCTCCTTTATTAAAAGATTAAAAGCCCCTTCACAATTTAGCGGTAAAATGTTTTACCAGACGCAGTAAACGTGTCTTACACTACCTGCTCCTCATTGGCAGTCTTAACTATGGAAACTTCCAACCCCCTCCAGCAGGCCCTCCGTGTTCTCCCCGAAGATGCATCAGAATCCATTGTTAGCAACATCTTTTCTCCAAAGCTATTCGAGGCGCTGGGCTTTCAACAGGGAGAAACTGTCCCTCAATTTAAGGTACAATCTCTCGGTGGGAGCGCTGTTGACTATGCTCTGCGGAAGAACACCTCAACCGATGACATTTTTCTCCAAACCAAAAAAAATCCAACCGTACTCGTAGAGCTAAAGGGAAGAAACTGTGATCTCAGTCCGGGCAGTAAGAGCTACATCGAAACCCGACAGCAACTGGAGACCTATCTGCTAGCTCCAAAATGTATTCATTCAGCTCGGTGGGGGATCCTCACCAATGCTAATCATATCCAGCTCTTTCGCAAGCATGGTCGAGCTATCTTCCCAGCTACTACCTGCACACCCATTAGCTCTGAGAATGTAGATGAGATAGTGCAGAAAATGAAGCAAAAAATAGATCATCCTGAGCGAAGTCTAACAATCTCAGTTTACAACAACAGAGGTGGTGTAGGAAAAACAACTTTAGTGATCAACTTAGCGGCTACCCTGACTATTCAAGGTTGGAAAGCTTTAGTTATTGACTTTGACCCCAATCAACGGGATCTTACCGAACTCGTTGGCATCTCTGCTGTTGCAGATGAAGTCTACAAAGTCCTACGTGATAGAAACAGAA